>NZ_JBFBAD010000037.1:0-85100 GCF_040682075.1 Actinoplanes sp. NPDC051411
TCGTCGCCGGTTGGCTGCCGCTGGCCGCCGTCCTGGCCGTGGCCGGTCGACTCACCGGCCACGGCATCAGCACCGGTGCGCTGATCGGTGTCCTGACCTACCTGGCTCAGGTGCTCGTACCGGCTCTGGACCTGTTCGTGGCCACGGTCGGCAACGCCGGCCTGCGGTTCGTGGTCACCCTCGGCCGGCTGCTGCACCGGGCCGCTCCCGCGCCGGCCGGGCAGGCTGCCGCCGCCTCGCTCGGCCGCCCGGCGACGTGCCTGGAACTTCGGGGCGTCACGTTCCGCTACGGTGTTGGCGCGCGGCCCGTATTGCGGGACACCGACCTCAGCGTCGGGCCCGGTGACCACCTTGCCGTGGTGGGGCCGAGCGGCGCCGGCAAGTCCACGCTGGCCGGTCTGCTGTGCGGCATGTTGCAGCCGAACGAGGGCGCGGTCCACTACGACGGTGTCCCGGTGTCCGACCTGGACTCCGCCGCCCGCGCCCGCTGCCGCGTACTCATCCCGCAGGAGGCGTACGTCTTCCCCGGCACCGTCGGGGACAACCTGCGCTACCTGAAGCCGGCGGCGGCCGACGCGGAGTTGCTCGCCACCGCCGAGCGGCTCGGTGCGGAGAAGCTGCTCGAACGGCTCGGCGGCCTGCGGGCGTACGTCCGTCCCGCCGAGCTGTCGGCCGGGGAGCGCCAGCTCCTGACCCTGGTCCGCGCCTACCTCGCACCGGCTCCGGTGGCCGTGCTCGACGAGGCGACCTGCCACCTCGACCCGGCCGCCGAGGAGCGCGTGGAACACGCGTTCGCGGCCCGCGGCCCATTGGTGGTGATCGCGCACCGGATCAGTTCGGCGGAGCGCGCGACCCGGGTGCTGCTGCTCGACCCGGACGGCCCGCTGCTCGGCACTCACCAGAGCCTGCGCGCGATCAGTCCGCGGTACCGGGAGATGACCGGCTACTGGGCGACGCTCGGCTCACAACCAACCGGCCCGGCGCGCTTGCTCGGCGGCGTCGGCCCGGTTCCGCGCGCCCAGCTTGACAGTGATCCGGCTGAGGCGGTTGCGGACGGTGGCCGGTGACAGCGCCAGCTTGTGGGCGATGTCGTCGGCTGCGAGGCCCTGCGCCGCCAGGGCCAGCACTTCGCGCTCCCGGCCGGTCAACGGGTTCTCCGACTGCACCAACAGCGAGACGACCAGTTCGGGGTCGAGCACCGCGTTGCCGCCGGCCAGGCTTCGCAGCGCGGAGAGCAGGTGCTCGACGGAGGCGCGCCGGGTCACGAACCCCACTCGATCGGTGCCCTCCGGTGCCAGCCGCGCCAGCACGTCGTGCCGGTCGGCGTCGATGAGGACGAGGACCCTCGTCTGCGGCAGGGCCGCACAGATCGTCGCGGCGGCCGGGAGCGGATCGTCGTCACCGCCCAGGTCCAGCAACGTCAGGTCGGGCGGCACCAGGAGGCTGATGGCGTCGCGCCACGCGGCCAGCTCCGCGACGACGTGCATATCGGGCTGGGTGCGCAGGACAGCAGCGAGTGCACCGCGATAGAGGGTCTCGTCCTGCACGACCGCGACGCGGATGGGGGAGGACGCTGCTTCCGACACGCCTGACACAATGGCACGGATTGAACACGCAGGGCGACCGCGGCGAGCGGTCGGATAACTGTCACGCACACGGCGTTCGCCGACCGGCCCGGCGCGGCAAGGACGACCGAGGTGGGGTCGATGGTCCTGTCTCCTCCCGCCCGGGCCTGGCCGCGCGGCGTGCCGGCGGCTACTCCGCCAGGAAGAGGGCCCGGCTCGGGCAGATCTCGACGGCGACCCGTGCCCGCTTCAAAGCCTGGTCGTCCGCCGGGGCGTCCTGGAGGACGACGACCGTGCCGTCCTCATCGCTCTGATCGAACGCGTCGGGGTCGGTCAGGACGCACTGACCCGCTCCGACGCAGCGGTCGAGGTTCGCCACGATCTTGGTCATGCCGGGTCCTCCCACGTCACGGGCACCTCGTGGATGCCGTAGATGAAGGCGTCATCCTTGTAGGGCAGCCTGTCGGCGGGTTTGGCGAGCCGCAGCGTCGGAATCCGGCGGAAGAGGGTGTCGAAGACGATCTGCAGTTCCATGCGAGCCAGGTTCTGGCCGAGGCACTGGTGGATGCCGAAGCCGAAGGCGACGTGGTTGCGGGCGCCCCGGTCGAGCTTGATCTCTTCCGCCTCGTCGAAGGCCGACGGGTCGTGGTTGGCCGCGTTACTCAGTGCCAGGACGGGGTCGCCGGCCCGGATGGTCACGCCGCCGATCTGGACGTCCTCGACGGCGACGCGGGAGTTGGCGAACTCGGCGATGGTGTAGACCCGCAGCAGTTACTCGATCGCGGGGAGCGTGCGCGTCGGGTCCGCGCGCAGCGCCGTCAGTTCCTGTGGGCGTTCCAGCAGCGTCACCACGCCGAGCGAGATCATGTTGGCGGTGGTCTCGTGGCCGGCGATCAGCAGCAGGAAGGCCAGCGACAGGACGTCCTCGGGGTCGTTGCCCTGGGCGAGTTGACGGCCCAGCAGGTCGTCGGCCGGCTCGGCGGCCTTCTCGGCGATCAGGTCCCTGAGGTAGTCGCGCAGCTCCGTGACCGCCTGCTTGCGTCCCTCGGCGCTGACGGCGCGGCTCAGCAGGGCTGAACTGCGGGTCTGGAAGAAGTCGTGGTCGTGGTACGGCACGCCGAGCTGCTCGCAGATGACCAGGGACGGGACCGGCAGGGAGAGCGCCTGTACGAGGTCGGCGGGGCGCGGACCGGTCAGCACGGCGTCGATGTGGTCGTCGACGATCTGCTGGATGCGCGGCCGCAGACCGGCCATGCGGCGCACGGTGAATTCGCCGACCACGGCCCTGCGGGCGGGACCGTGCTCGGGTGGGTCCAGCTGGATGATCGATCGGCGCATGAGGTCGAAGGCGGGTTGCTCGCGGGTGAACCGGGGGAAGTTCGGATGCCGGCGGTCGGAGCTGAACCGCGGATCCGTGAGCATGGCGCGGATGTGTTCGAGCCGGCTCAGCGCCCAGGCGACCTGGCCACTGGGCAACGTGACCTGGGAGATCCCGGATTCGGTGTCCCGGATGCGGGTGTGCTCGTCCGGGGGTGCGTACGGGCAGCGGCGGGTGGTCTGCAGGGCGGGAGCGGTCACCGAGAACCTCCATCGGTCGCAGTCGAATCTAAGCGGAATAAAACCCTCCGCTTATTCGCCGAGAATAGCCCTGAATCCGGACATTCGTCCAGAGTCGACAGTGAGGTCGTCAGGAATCCAGGTGGAGGTCGGTCACGCTGATCGGCTCGCCAGGAAGCACGCTCTGCCCGCCGGAGTGCAGGCCGTCCAGGACAAGGCTCAAACAGCGTCGCATCAGCAGCTCCGACATCTCCGCGGACCGGCTCGGTGGCGGTTTGAGAAGGTACGACACCATCGCGAACACGTCACCGGCGCCGACATCGGACCGCATCGACCCCTCGGCCTGGGCCCGCTCGACCAGGTGCTCGACCACGTCGATCACCGCGGCGCGGGTCGGCCGGAAGTCGGGTGCCTCTTTGAGGGCCTGCCGTGTGTGTTCGTCCATCATGGTCACATGCGCACTGAACCGCAGGTCGACGGCCCGGCGGACGATGCGCGTGAGGGCGTCCCAGGCGGTCGGCTCCTCGCCGATCGCGGCGTGGGCGTCGGCCAGGATCGCCGAGAGGCTCTCCAGGGCCACGGCGCGCAGCAGCGACCCCCGGTCGGGGAAGCGGCGGTAGAGCGTGCCGACGCCGACTCCGGCCCGCCGGGCGATCTCGTCCATCGGCGCGCCCGGGCCGATCTCGGCGAACACGACCCGGGCCACAGCCACGATGTGGTCGCGGTTGCGCTGGGCGTCGGCCCGCAGTCGTGTTATTTCGGCCTTCATCGAATCCTCCCGCGTTCCCGGCAGATTATCCGGGCGCGGTCTTGCCGGCCACCGGCTGCCGGTCCGGATACGACGGCGTCCGGCCAGATCCGTGCCTACCTCGCCACCGTCGACGGCAGTGTGCCGGTCCGGCAGCACCCGGCGGCCGAGACCGGGCGGGTGTCGATCGCGCACCAGAAGCCACCAGACCGGGCAGATGCTGGTCCAGCTCATCAAGCCGATGGCCGAATCTGAATGGCGCGGATCAGCGGTCCGGGAGCCGGTTTTCGGCCAGCCAGGTGCTGGCCCGGCGTTTGGACGCCTGGGAGAGCCACGCGTCCTGGACGATCTCGGTGAGCTCCCGCCGGGTCAGCTCGCCGACCCGGCTCGCCCGCAGCAGCACCGACGGGTGCCCGTTGAAGTGGGGTGTGGTGAAGAACGGCGACCCCGGATCCTGCACCAGCGCCTGTTTGTCGTCGTCGGACGGGACCCAGAACACGATGACGTCGGTGTAGCGCTCGCCGGTGGACGGGTCGAACGCGTCCGGCCGGGGTGTGCGGAAGAAGACGAACGACTTCCCGCCGACCTGATAGACCGGATTGTCGTGCTTATCGCCGTACACCACCGTCACGTGCGGCATCGCCGAGGCCACCGAATGTATATCGGCCACGGTTGCCGGGCGTTCCCTGCGCGAAGCCACGGGCGAAGGATATCAATACTTTCGGTAATGGATGCGGCACCCAGCGACGGTTTTCTTTTGTTTTTCAAGAGAACTAATAACAAACTTTAGTGATCAAGGTCACTCAAAAGAATGGCGGGAAGGGGTAAGAAGTCGCCCTGAGCTGGGCGGTTGCCCGAAAAAACCGTCCGCTCGCCCTTCCGTCCACATTGCTATTCCGGGTGACTCCTCGTGCTAGGTTTCCCCGCGACCTAGGCCCACCGATTTGCATATCTCGATCTGTGCTGCCGGTTTATCGTCGCGTTCGCAGAACGTCCCTGCGTAACACCGCCTCCTCGGCGAGCAGCCCGGTGAAGCACCTATTCACTCGTGGGAGCAATGCCATGCCGGAGAGCGACCAGTTCCTGTACCGCTCATCGTCCGAAGTGCCGTATTTCAGCCGGGACGGCGAGACCTACCTGGCCGAGATGCCACTGCGCGACCTCAAGAAGACCCTGCCGCTGCGCGTGCTGTCCGAAGAGGACTTCGAGTTCTGGCAGACGTACGGCTACACCATCGTCCGCGAGGCCGTGCCGCGGGAGACCGCCCAGAAGATGATGGAGTTCGCCTTCGAGTTCCAGGGCTTCGACCCGGACGACCCCGCCACCTGGTACCCGGAGCGCGAGTTCAAGGACGAGCTCGACCGCGACCTGTACGTGCTCGGGTTCGTCGAGGCCTACCAGCACCAGCTCATGTGGGACACCCGGATGGCCCAGCGGGTCTACGACGCGTTCGTCGACGTCTGGGACACCGAGAAGCTGTGGGTGAGCCTCGACCGGCTCAACCTCAACCCGCCCAACGTCGGCAACCGGGCCCGCGCGATGATCCCGCCGACCGAGCGCGGCTTCGACATCAACCTGCACTGGGACGTCGACACCACGCTCACCGTGCTGCCGCAGCGGGTCCAGGGCATCATCGCGCTGCACGACACGGAGGAGGAGCTGGGCGGCTTCCAGTGCGACCCGGAACTGTTCCGCCGCTTCGAGGACTGGCGGCTGCGCCAGCCGGCCGACCGCGACCCGGTCCGGCCGAACATCGACCGCAACGAGTTCCCGGTCGTACGCCCGCAGCTCAAGGCCGGCGACCTGCTGATCTGGAACGGCCTGGTGGCGCACGGCGTCGCCCCGAACCGGTCGAAGGACAAGTGCCGCTCGGTGCAGTACCTGACGATGATGCCGGCCCTGCCCACCCACGAGAAGCTGGTCGAGTCGCGGGTCAAGTCGTGGCGCGAACTGATGACCCCGGAGTGGAACGGCACCCTGGTCGGCGACGTGCACAAGCACGAGTCGCTGCGCTACGGCCCGGCCGAACTGACCGACCACGGCCGTCGTCTCCTCGGCGTGGACGAGTGGTGACGATGCGCCGAGTCTGCCTGGCCCTGCCCACCCACCGCGAGTGCGCGGGGACCATCGCTGCGATCCACGCCGAGGCCGCGTACGGCGCGAGCACGTTCGGGGTCGAGGTCGAGTTCCTGATCCTCGACTCGTGTGACCCCGAAACGTACGCGGCGCACGCTCACGCCGTACGGAATCTGCCGCAGGCCGGCGGTGTCAGCGTGACCCATCTCGACGAGGCCGCTCAGGCCGAGTTCCTGAATCGGGCGATCGCCGGGTCCGGCGTGGCCAAGCCGGAGTTGATCTTCGAGCTGATGCTGCCGAACCGGGCGTCCTACGGGGCGTGCACCAACCGGGCCTTCATCATCGCGGCCGCGCTGGGCTGCGAGTCGGTGCACCGGCGCGACTCCGACGTGGCGTTCCAGGAGTTCGAGGGTGAGCCGGTCTACCCGATCCACCACGAGCTGATGTCGATCGGCAAGACCGCCCGTGACGCGGTCGCCGGCGTCACCGAGGTCGCGCTCGACCCGAAGCACCTCGACAAGCCGGTCGTGACGGTCGGCGCGTCGTTCATCGGCGACCTGTCGGTCGACATCGAGGAGGTGCGCGAACAGAACCCGCAGGCCTACTTCGACATCGTCAGCCTGTGGGCCGCGCCCGGCACCACCGAGCAGGAGAAGCGGGAACTGGTCGAGGAATCGTTCACCGGGTCGCCGGACGGCGAGTTCACCGGCGACCGCTCCATCCTCAGCCTGGTCGACCCGATGCGGGTCGACATGAGCAACATCAGCTACTACCAGGTGCACGAGGACGTGCCGCTGCCGCCGATGACCGACACCATCGGCAGCGACTATTTCCACATCCACCTGGTGCCCGACAGCACGCTCCCGGGCGTGCTGCACAACCGGCACGTGATCAACTACCACACCCCGGACCGCAAGGCCGACGAGGCGTTCTACGTCTACCACCTGCGCCTGGTGAAGTTCTTCCTGTCGATGCTCTACCTGCACGAGATCTATGCCCGGATGGGCGCGGCCGGCTCGCACCTGCTCGACGGGAACCACCGGATCCGCGTGCCCATGCTGGCCGACATGGTGCGGGCCAGCTCCACTCTGGACCCGACGCCCAACTTCGCCAAGATGGCTCAACTCGAACGGGCGTACCGCAGCATCGGTGGCCGCTATGCGGCCTTCGCCGATCGACTGGCCGGGCGTCAGGAGCAGCTGGTCGTCGAGGCACGCCAGGACATCGAGGAGTTCGCCCTGCTGATCGAGGTCTGGGGGCCGCTGGTCACGGCGGCCAAGGCGAGCGGCCTGTCTTGATGTTCTCCAGCTCTGCCCTGCGGTCCGCCCTCGCCGAGGCGACGGCGGACCGCATCGTGTTCGACCTCGCCGGCATCGTCGACCGGCACGACGACCTGCTGCGCGAACTGCCCGGCGTCGACGTGCGGTTCGCGGTCAAGGCATGCCCGGTCGACGACGTGCTCGGTGCGCTGGCCCGGGGCGGTGCCGGCTTCGACGCGGCCAGCCCCAACGAGATCGCCCAGGCCCTGCGGACCGGCGTGCCGCCGGACCGCGTGCACTACGGCAACACCATCAAGTCCGATCAGGACATCGCCACGGCCTATCGGAGGGGGGTCCGGCTTTTCGCCACCGACAGCCTGGCTGACGTACGCGCGATCGCCGCGCACGCCCCGGGATCGCGCGTGTTCTGCCGGTTGTCGACCCCGGGCCGCGGCGCCCTGTGGGGCCTGTCCGGGAAGTTCGGATGTTCGGTGCCGCAGGCCCTCGAAGTGCTGGCCGCGGCCCGCGCGCACGGGCTGGTCCCGGCCGGGCTGTCGCTGCACGTCGGCTCCCAGCAGATGACCGTGGCGGCGTGGCGGGACGCGTTCACCGAACTGGCCGGGGCGATCACCCGCCTCGACGCGCTCGGGATCCGCCTCGACCACGTCAACCTGGGCGGCGGCCTGCCCGCGATGGGCTACCTCGACCGGTCGGGTGTTCTGTTGAGGCCGCCGCTGCCGGCGATTCTCGGCGCGATCCGCGACGGCATGCGGCGGCTGCGGCTGGTCGCCGCCGGGCCGCTCGACTTCGTGCTCGAACCCGGCCGCCACCTGGTCGCCGACCACGGCGCGATCCGGGCCCACGCCGTGCGGCTCACCGAACGCGAGCAGCACTGGCTCTATCTGAGCTGCGGCCGGTTCAACGGGCTCTACGAGCTCGACCAGATTCAATACCGGCTGGAGTTCCCGACCCACCCGTCCGGGCCGCGGGTGATGGCCCGGGTCGCCGGGCCGACCTGCGACAGCGACGACGCGTTCGGGCCGGGCGCGCTGATTCCGGTGCCGGCCGCGCTGTCCTCGGGCGATCCGGTGTGGATCATGTCGGCCGGGGCGTACTCGGTCAGCTACACCACGGTCGGCTTCAACGGGTTCGATCCGTTGCCGCACCGGGTGATCGGGGCGCGGGACGAGGTCGCGGCGTGCTGACCGCCTCGATCCGGGCCTTGTCCGCGGCCGACTGGCCCTCGGTGGCCCGGCTGGAGTCGACGACCTACTCGCCGCTCGGGCTGTCGGAGGATCCCGTCGTCCTGCGCAGCCGGGCCGGGGCGGGGACCTCGTTCGTGCTGTCGCTGGAATCCTCCGTCGCCGGCTACCTGCTGGCGCTGCCGTTCGAGTACGGCCGCTTTCCCTGTCTGGCCGATGTGTCGACTCCGGCCGACGCGCCGGCGGCGGCGGATCTTCACCTGCACGACATGGTCATCGCCGCCGGGCACCGGGGTGCCGGGTTCGGCAGCCGGCTGGCCGGACACCTCTTCTCGTCGGCCCGGGCGCAAGGCTATGCCCGGGTCTCTCTCGTCTCGGTCGGAGGCAGCGGCGCCTTCTGGACCCGGCACGGGTTCCAACCGCGACCGGAGGTGCCGGCCCCGGCCGGATACGGCCCGGGCGCGACCTACATGTCCCGCTCGCTCTGACCTAAGGAACCACCCGATATGTCGTTCCGACGCTCACAAGTCGCGATCGCCGCGCTCTTCTGCTTCCTAGGTTTCCAATACGGCACCTGGGTCTCCCGGGTTCCCTACCTCAAGTCCCACCTCGACCTCAGCACGGTCGAGGTCGGCCTGCTGCTGCTCGCCCCCGGCATCGGCGCGACGGTGTCGTTCCCCCTGGTCGCCCGGCTGATGAAACAACTCGGCTCGCGGCTGCTCTGCATCACCTCGGCGATCGCCCTGCTGGTGATCCTGGCCGCGCTGTCGGTGGCGCCCAACTTCGCGGTCGCCATCGTGGTGCTGTTCCTCGACGGCATCCTGATCGCCTGCCTGAACGTGGCGATGAACGCCCAGGGCGCCGACCTGGAGACCAGGTTCGAACGCAACACGATGGCCAAGCTGCACGCCGTCTTCAGCGGCGGCACGTTCGGGGCGGCGCTGCTCGCGTCGGCGGTGACGTCGTTCAACGGGAAGCTGCCGATCCACTTCCTGATCGCCGGGGTCCTGCTGGTCGCCATGCTGGCCGTCTCGTGGACCGGCCTCCTGCCTGCCTCCTCTCCTTCTCCCGCCGACACCGCCGGGGCCACCGACGCCACGCCGTCGGCGAAACGTCGCTGGGCCATCCCGTCGATGGTCGTCCTCGGCCTCGGCATCGCGATGATCTTCAGCGAGCTGACCGAGGGCGCGATGAACGACTGGTCGGCCCTCTACCTGCGCGACGTCACCCACGCCGCGACCTCGGTGACGCCGCTCGGCATCGCCACCGTCTCGGCGATGATGGTGCTGGCCCGGCTCTTCGCCGACCGCTGGCGGGCCAAGTGGGGCGACAAGCGGGTGGTGCTGGCCGGCACGGTGCTGGCCACGGTCGGCCTGGGCGGCGCGCTGCTGGCCGGCGGCTGGCTGCCCGCGCTGATCGGCTTCGCCTGCGTCGGCCTGGGCATGGCCGCGGTCGCGCCCTGCATCTACGTCGCCGCCGCCAAGCACGGACCGGACGCGCTCGCGCTGGTCGCCGCCACCGGCACGGCCGGTCTGCTGGTCGGCCCGCCGATCATCGGGTTCGTGGCCGGGGCGTCGAGCCTGGTCTGGGGCATGACCGTAGTGGTCGTCGCGATCGTGCTGGTCTTCATCAGCGTGACCCGGATTCAGCTCGGCGCGGCCTCGCCCGCCGAAGAGTCGGCGGCCGAAGTCGCCGAGACCGAAGTCGCCGTCTGACCCATCGCCGGGTATCACTGCGCGGCGTCGAACCCATACGATCGCGCAGTGACTACGGCGACGACTCATCCCGACACGGAAACGCCCGCGGTAACACCTGCCGCGGGCGTTCCCGACATCGTCCGGCGCCGGCTCGCCACGCTCGAGGACTGGCTGAACCCCTACTCGTGGCTGGTCACCTTCGTGATCACCGGAATCGCGGCGATCACCCGGCTGTACGGGCTCGCCAGCATCAAGGGCTACATCTTCGACGAGGTCTACTACCCGACCGACGCGGCCGACATGCTGCAGCACGGCGTCGAGTGGGACCCGGAGCACGGCGGCCCGGCCTACGTGGTGCATCCACCCCTCGGCAAGTGGCTGATCGCCTTGGGGGAGAAGGCGTTCGGCAACCACGAGCTGGGCTGGCGGTTCCCCGGCGCGATCGCCGGCACGCTGATGATCCTGATCCTCATCCGGATCGCCTACCGCATGTTCCACTCGATCGTGCTGGCCGGGACGGCCGGCCTGCTGATGACGCTCGACGGCTTCCAACTCGTGCTGTCGCGCATCTCGCTGCTCGACATCTTCCTCGGCCTGTTCGTCGAGGCCACGTTCGCCTGCCTGCTGATCGACCGCGACCACTATCGCCGCCGCCTGCTCCGCGCGCTCGAGGACGGCTCCGGGGCTCCGCGGATCGTCCCGTGGTGGCTGCTGGCCGGCGGCGCGGTGTTCGGGCTGGCGTGCGGGGTGAAGTGGAGCGCCCTGTTCTTCCTGCCGTTCTTCGTGCTCGTCGTACTGATCTGGCGCCGGCAGGCCCGCCGCTCGGCCGGCCTCCGCACCCGGTCGGCCGGCGACATCGGCTGGTGGGCGGCGAGCATCGCGCTCAGCCTCATCTTCTACCTCGCCACGTGGACCGGCTGGTTCGTCACCAACGACGGCTACTTCCGCCACTACCGCCAGGCCAACGGCCTCAGCGAGCCGCCGGTCCTGGGCGCCCTGCTCAACCTGTGGCACTACCACCACGAGGCCTACAGCTTCCACAGCTCGCTGACCGCCAAGCACCCCTACCAGTCGTGGCCGTGGCAGTGGCTCCTGCTCGGCCGGCCGGTGCTGCTCTACAAGGGCACGCCGACCGGCTGCGGGGCGCCCAGCTGCGTACGCGAGATCCTGCTGCTCGGCACGCCCCTGCTGTGGTGGTCGTTCCTGCCGGCGCTGATCGCGGTGCTCTGGTTCGGCATCGCCCGCCGCGACTGGCGCGCCCCAGCCATCCTGATCCCCGCCGTCGGCAGCATGCTCCCCTGGTACTACTACGCGGTCACCGACGGCCGCACGATGTTCAACTTCTATCTGCTGCCCGGCCTGCCGTTCCTGATCCTCGCCGTCGTCTACACCCTCGGCGCCATCATGACCCCACCCGGCGGCATGGCCACCGGCAAGATGCGCACCGACCACCAGCTGCTCGGCACCGTGATCGCCGGCCTCTACATGGCCGTGATAGCCCTGTGCTTCGCCTACTTCTACCCGATCTTCGTCGGCCAGCTCATCACCTACCAGGGCTGGGCCTCCCGCATGTGGCTCGGCACCCGCTGGTGGTAGCCGGCGGGTGGGCGCGGCAGCGGTGAGAGCGCTGAGAGCTGGGCGCCCAGGCTTCGGCGGCGATCTGGTCGGCGCCGGCCTTGTGGTTGCGCTCTCCGCGCAGGTGGGCGGCGAAGTAGCCGCCGAGGACCCGGCTTGACCGGCCGGCGGCGGGTCGCCGGGGTGGCCGCCTGAGGCTTTTCACACCAGCGTTTGTGGCTCGGCCCGTTTCTCTCATGGCGGCCCGTTTCGAGTCGATGGGCCGCGCTGTCGGTGACCGGCGGGGAAGGCGAGACAACATGGCGGATCCGATTCTCGAGCGGCTGCTGTCGCTCGCCCGGGCCCATCTTGGCATGGAGGTGGCCTGGCTGTCGGTGTTCCGCGACGGGCAGCAGGTGATCGTCGCGGCCGAGGGTGCGCTGGCCGAGATGAACGTGGTTCTCGGGCGGGGCGTCGAGTTGAGCCAGGCGTTCTGCACGCAGGTGCTGGCGGGGCGGCTGGGCCGGGTGGTCACCGACGCGCGGCGGCATCCGATCGCCCGCGAGCACGGGGCGACCCAGGAGCTCAACATCGGCTCGTACGTCGGGGCGCCCTGGCGGGAAGCGGACGGGACGATCGGCGGCATGCTGTGCTGCCTGAGCCGTACGCCCGACCCGAGCCTCGACGACTACTCGGCGCGCTACCTCGGTCTGCTGGCCGACCTGGTCACCGAGCATCTGGGCAGTCCGGCCGCGCGGGCCGGCCGGCCGGCCGAGAAGCAGATCCGGGCGGTCCTCGACGCGCGGGCGATCCGTACCGTCTTCCAGCCGGTGGTCCGCCTGGCCGACGCCGGCATCGTGGCCTACGAGGCGCTGTCCCGCTTCGACCACCCATTGTCGGCCCGGCCCGAGCGGGCGTTCGCGATGGCCGCCGGCAGCGGTCTCGGCGCCGAGCTGGAGCTGATGGCGGCCGGCAGTGCCCTCGCCCACCTCGACCTTGCCCCCGACGACGGCTGGCTCGGCGTCAACATCTCGGCCGACACCGTACTCAACCCGGCCGCGCTCGCCCTGTTCATGCGGCATGTCGGCGGGCAGCGGATTCTGCTCGAGATCACCGAGCACACGCCGGTCTCCGACTATCACCGGCTCACCGAGGCCCTGCGGCCGCTGCGCGCCGCCGGCATCCGGATCGGCGTCGACGACGCCGGGGCCGGCTTCGCCAGCCTCAGCCACATCCTGCATCTCCAGCCGGATGTGATCAAACTGGACATCGCGCTGGTGCGCGGCATCGACCTCGATCCCGTACGCCGTGCCCTGGCCGGCTCGCTGGTCGGGTTCGCGGCCGAGATCGGTGCGGTGCTCGTCGCGGAGGGCGTCGAGTCGCGGGGCGAGCGTTCCGCCCTCAACGCGCTCGGTGTCCGCTACGGTCAGGGCTTCCTCTGGGGTAAGCCCGGTCCGCGCGACGTCTGGCCGCATCGCGCGATCGAATCCGTCGATGGGTGACGTTCCCCGGCGAATCCGCTAAAAATGACAGTCGGGGCGCCGATGCTTCAGCAGCAGGCACTTCAGGGGGTTGGTCTTGGTCGACACCGCTGTACGGGCAGACGCGCGTAACCACCTCGACGAGGAGCTCGTCGCGCTGGTCGCGGCCGTCTACGCGAGTCACGAGGGTCTGGCCGAACGCGCGCTCGCGTTCGAGCGGGCGGCGGCCGAGGCCGGCGACGAGCGCAACGCGCTGCTCGGCCGGCTGGTGCGGGCCGACATCGACAACCGCAACGGGCGCTGGGCCGAGGGGCTGCAGACGGCGTACGCGATGCTGCACGAGGGGGCCGACCGGGTTGTCGCCGCCCACGCCCACGCGGTGCTGGCCGGCGGCCTGTGGCGGCTGGGCGACAACGCCGAGGCGGTCGAGCACGCGTTCCAGGCCGACCGGCTGCTGACCGAGGACGACCCGCTCTGCCTGCGGGTCGACCACGCGCTGATCCTCGCCATCCAGGTCAACGACCAGCGGATGGGCCGGGTGTCCGAGGCGGAGTACCGCTGGGCCCAGGAACTGGCCGAGCGGCTCGGCGAACCCGACATGATCGTCGGCAACCTCAACAACTGGGCCTGGGGGCTGCTGCAGAACGGCGACATCCCGGCCGCGATGGCGCTCGTCCACCGGATGTTCGCGGTCAGCACCAGCTCCGGGCGCCTGCTCAACACCAACTGCGTCGACACGATCGCCCGCATCCTGGTCGCCGACGGTCAGACCGCGCGCGCGGCCGAGATCCTCGAGACCGCGCTCGTCGAGGCCCCGTCGACCGACAGCGACGGCATCCCGGCGTGCCTGATCGCGATGGCCGAGATCAAGCGGGGCGCCGGCGACGTGCCGGCCGCGATCGAGTTGCTCGAACGCTGCCGCAAGACGACCATCTCCAACCGGCTGGCCGAGATGGACGCCCACGCGTTGCGGCTGCTCGCCGACTGTCACGCCGAGACCGGCGACTTCGAGTCGGCGTACCGGGAGATGGTCGAGTTCCAGGACGCCTGGACGCGCCGCCGCTCCGAGCAGAGCGAGGCGCTCACCCTGGTCACCCAGGCCCGGTTCGCGGTCGACGAGGCCCGGCGCAACAGCGAGCACTTCCGCAAGCTGGCCGAGCGCGACCCGCTCACCGGCATGTGGAACCGGCGGCGCTGCGACGCCCACCTGGCGGCCCGGCTGGAGGCGCGGAGCGGCCCGTTCAGCGTGGCCATCCTCGACCTCGACCACTTCAAACAGGTCAACGACACCTATTCGCACGCGGTCGGCGACGACGTGCTGCGCCAGGTGGCGGCCCTGCTGCGTCAGGTGGCCGAGCCGGTCGGGCGGTCGGGCCGGCACGGCGGCGAGGAGTTCGTGGTCTACCTCGACGCCGACCGCGACACCTCGGCCCGCCTGTGCGAACGCCTGCGGCTGGCGATCGCGGCGTACGACTGGTCGTCGCTCGCCCCCGGCATGCACGTGACGACCAGCATCGGCGTCACCGAACTGCGGCCGGAGGACGACAGCCGCACGGTCCTGGCCCGAGCCGACAGCCACCTCTACACGGCCAAGAACGCCGGCCGCAACCGCGTCATCGCCGACTAGACCGGTTGTGCCGGGCCGATGCCGAGGACGGGCCGGCACTCGTCGACGCCGGTCAGCTCGATGTCGTCTCGGCGGGCCCGTTCCCACGTCTCGCGGGTGAGCCGCCACTGCTGGATCTGGGCGGGCTCGCCGCGGCGGGTGTCCCAGTCCAAGCCGTTCGGTTCGTAGCCCAGGGCGCGGGAAACGCGGTTGGACGCCTCGTTGTCGGTGAAGGCGTCGCTGCCGGCTTCGCGGGCGTCCAGCCCGGCGAAGGCCAGGTGCAGGATCGCCGACCGCATCTCCTTGCCCAGCCCCTGCCGCCGGTGGCCGGGGGCCAGCCACGAGAAGCTCGACACCGTGCCGAACCGGGTGAAGTTGGTGCCACTGAGGTCCTGCATGCCGACCGGTTCGCCGTCGACGAGCACGGCGAAGTAGAGCCGCCACGAATCCGGGCTCACCCGGCCGCGGCCGCGCCAGATGCCGCGCAGCCATTGCCATTCGCGCTCCGGGCTGTCGGCGTAGAACGAGATCGGGTCGTCGAACGGCCACGGCTCGACGTCGGCGATCCCGGCCCGGACGAGCGGCACGAGACGTTCCAGCAGGTCGTCGGAGGCGCCGGCCAGCGTCAGGCGGGGCGTGCGGACTTCGACGTTCAGCGGGGGATAGGTATGGGCCACGGCCGGACGCTAGTCAGCCACCCCGGTCACCGCACCCGGTTTTCCGATCGAAGACGCATCAGGCGCGAGACGGCAGGGCGCCCGGGTTGTCGGCCGGGATCAGCGGCAGGAGGCGGTCGGCGATCGGCTGCAGCGCGGCGGCGCAGAGCTCGGTCGCCGGTGCTCCCGTGCGCTGCCACGGTGCCTGCGCCAGCCGGTCGGTCTGGGCTTCCACCTCCGCGTACGTCCGGGAGCCGGTGACCGTGACGCTCCCGTCGGAGCCCAGCCAACCGCGGGTCCGCAGGCGCTCGGCGCCGGCCTGCCATTCCTCGTCGGTCCAGCCGCGCGCCGCCTGCATCGAGGCGCGCAGCCGGCCGCCCTCGAGGGCGTCGCGCAGGACCAGCGATTCGCATCCGTCGAAACCGGCGATGAGCAGGGACGCCACGTGGCCGTCGCCGCGGTGCTCGCGCAGGAGGGTGGCCGCGTGCCAGAGCCGGCCGGGGGCGTCGCCGGGCCAGGGCAGGTCGGCGTAGGCGGCGGCCAGCGTGCGGCCGGGCAGATCGATCTCACGGGCGGCGGCTTCCAGCCGGTCGGCCGCCTCGGCCAGGTCGAGGTCGCCGCAGGTCTCGGCCAGTGCGGCCCGGGCGCCGGCCAGCCGGGCCTCGGTGGCCGCCTGCGGGGTGATGCGGGTCCAGACGTCGGGGAACGCGCGGCCGACCATGGCCGGGGAGAAGCCGAAGAACGCGGCGACCACCGGCCCGGCGGTGACCGGTCCGAGCGGGGCGGCGCGGCCCGCGAAGTAGCGCCGCCAGAAGCCGCGCAGGCCGGCCGCCTCGAAGATCGGCCCGGCCTGCGGCGAGAAGTAGGTGACGGCGTGCACGGGCTCGAACAGCGACCACATCCGGCGCGGAAGAGACATGCCCGTAGCCAATCAGACGGTGACCAGCTCGCGCGACTCCTCCGGCTCCGCGGCCGGGGCCGGGGTTCGCAGGGCCACGACGATCACGATCAGGCCGGCCAGGGCGAGGGCGGCCGCGGTCAGGAACGCCAGGCGGTAGCCGCCGGTCAGGGCGAGGTCGTCGGAGACGCCGGTGGCGCGCAGGCCCGAGGAGCGGCCGGCCGACAGGGCGGCCAGGACGGCCAGGCCGAGCGCCGAACCGACCTGGGCGGTGGTGTTGAAGACGCCCGAGGCCAGGCCGGCGTCGTCCGGGGTCGCCTCGCCCATCGCCAGCGCGGCCAGGGCCGGGAACGCCAGCCCGCCGCCCAGGCCGAGCAGGATCGTCGAGGGCAGCACGTCGGTCAGGTAGTGCCCGTCGACCGGCACCCGGGCGAACAGCGTCAGACCGGCCGCGACCAGGGCCAGGCCGGTGATCACCAGGCGGCGGGCGCCGAAGCGGGCGATCAGCCGGTCGGTGTAGCGCAGCGACAGGCCGCCCATCACGACCGTGATCGGCAGGAACGCGCAGCCGATCTTGAGCGGGTCGTAGCCGAGCACGTGCTGCACGTAGAGCACGCCGACGAAGAAGGTGCCGAACATTCCGGCCGCGCTGAGCAACTGGGCGATGTTGGCGCCGGTCAGGGTGCGGGACCGGAAGACCCGCAGCGGGATGAGCGGGGACGAGGCGGTGGCCTCCCGCACCAGGAACGCGATCAGCAGGGCCACCGCGACGGCGGCCAGCGTGACCGTACGGGCCGAGCCGCCCGGGCTCACGATCGTGTAGACCGTCACCATCAGCGCCGACGTGATCAGGGCGGCCCCGGCCAGGTCGGCACTCCGCCGGCCGGTCGCGCGGCTCCGGTCGTACGGAAGGAAACGCCGTGCCGCGGCGACCGTGACCAAACCGACCGGGACATTCACGAAGAAGATCCAGTGCCAGTTGACCGCCTCGGTCAGCACGCCGCCGAGCAGCAGGCCGATCGCCCCGCCGGCCGACGCGACGAAGCTGTAGACGCCGATCGCCCGGGCCTGCTCCCGCGGCCGGGGGAACATCGTCACGATCATGCCGAGGATGACGGCCGAGGTCGCCGCCCCGCCGACACCCTGCACGAAACGGGCCACGATCAGCACGGTCCGGTTGTCGGCCAGCCCGCAGGCGGCCGAGGCGGCGGTGAACAGGATCAGGCCGCCGATGAAGACGCCGCGGCGCGAGACCAGGTCACCGATCCGGCCGGCGAGCAGCAGCAGGCTGCCGAACGGGATCAGGTACGCGTTGATGACCCAGGCCAGGCCGGACGGGCTGAACCCCAGGTCGTGCTGGATGGCCGGCAGTGCGACGTTCACGATGGTGACATCCAGGATGATCATCAGCATCCCGGTGCAGAGCACGCCCAGCGCTAGTTTTTTCGGCACGGTCGCCGTCCCCTCCTAGTTATTACGATCGCTGGGTAAGACCGCGCAGTTTTCCAGAATTAATCGGCCGGGCCGCGATGAGTTTGCGCGGCGGGGCCGGTCAACACAGGCATGGAGGATCTGGTGGACACCGACTTCGTGACGAAGGCCGACCCCTACCGGCGGGAACTGCTCGCCCACTGCTACCGCATGCTCGGCTCGGTCTACGACGCCGAAGACCTGGTGCAGGAGACGTACGTGCGGGCGTGGAAGTCGTACGACCGGTTCGAGGGCCGCTCCTCGATGCGTACCTGGCTGCACAAGATCGCCACGAACGCGTGCCTGAACGCCCTCGAGTCCCGCAGCCGGCGGCCCCTGCCGATCGGGCTCGGCGCGCCCAGCTCCGACCCGGGCGACGACCTGATCGAGCAGCGCGAGGTGCCCTGGCTCGAGCCGCTGCCCGACGCGATGCTCGGCGGGGATCCGGCCGCGGTGGTGACCGACCGGGAGAGCATCCGGCTCGCGGTGGTCGCGGCCATGCAATACTTGCCGCCCCGCCAGCGGGCCGTGCTGATCCTGCGCGACGCGCTGCAGTGGCCGGCCGCCGAGGTCGCGTCGATGCTCGACATGACGGTGGCCTCGGTCAACAGCGCCTTGCAGCGGGCGCGGGCCCAGCTTGCCACCGCCTCGCCGTCTTCGACGGAAATGTCCGAACCGTCGGCCTCCGACCAGCGCGAGTTGCTGGACCGGTTCGTGGCCGCGTTCGAGGCCAAAGACGTCAACGCCATGGTCAAGATCTTCACGACCGACGCGGTGTGGGAGATGCCCCCGTTCACCGGCTGGTACCAGGGCCCTCTCGACATCGTGCGCCTGGTCGACACCCGCTGCCCGGCCGAGGGGCCGGGCGACATGCGCCTGGTGCCGACCCGGGCCAACGGGCAGCCGGCGTTCGGCCTCTACATGCGCTCCGGCGACGAATACCTGCCGTTCAACCTGCCCGTGCTCACGCTGACCCCGGACGGCGTCAGCCACGTGTCGTGCTTCTTCGACCTGCGCCTGTTCGAGACGTTCGGCCTACCGGCGTCCATTCCGGTCGGCTCATGATGGACGCGCTCGCCGCGGGGGTGGCAGTTCTCGAGCGCTCCATCTCTTATGCCCTGGGCAGCCTGGCCGTCGTGACGCCGCCGCTGCTGATCCGGCCGACACCGTGCCCCCGCTGGGACCTGCGCGACCTGCTGCACCACTTCAGCGACTCGATGGCGGCCCTGCAGGAGGCGGCCGAGTGCGGCGAGATCTATCTGAGCCCGCTGCCGGACGCCGACGCGGTCATCGCGGAAACCCGGGACCGGGCGGTGCAACTGCTGGGTGCCTGGACCAACGGTCCGTGCGCTCCGACCGTACGCGTCGCCGCCGCGCCCGTGACCGCACCGGTGATCGCCGGTGCGGGCGCCATCGAGATCACCGTGCACGGCTGGGACGTGGCCCAGGCGTGCGGCTCGCCCCGCCCGATCCCGGAAGACCTGGCCGACGAGCTCCTCGACCTGGCCGTCCTGCTGATCCGCCCGCCCGACCGGCCCGGCCGCTTCGCCCGCGCGTTCCCGGCCGCCCCGGACGCCGGCGCGGCCGACCGGTTGCTGGCCTTCCTCGGCCGCAAAGTTCCGGTCTGAAATCGGGCCGGGCTGTCGAGACCGGCGCGACGGCTCCGTCCCCGGGGCAGATGCGGCCGACGTGGCCGCACCGTCCACAACCGGAGGAACACAGCCGTGCGAAAGCTCGTAGTCCAGCAGTGGGTCACCGTCGACAACATCGCCGCCGAGGAGGACGGCGGGCTCAGCTTCGTCTCCGGGGAACCCTTCTCCGACACCACCGACCCCGCGTTCAAGGCCGGCGTGATGGGGCTCATCGACTCGGTCGACACGCTGATCCTCGGCGCGAACACCTACGCCCAGACCAAGAACTACTGGCCGTACGCCGACGACCAGGGCGAATACGGCGAGAAGCTCAACCGTCTCACCAAGTTCGTCGCCTCGTCGAAGCTGAACGACGCGCCGTGGGGCGACTTCCCGGCCGCGACCGTGACGCGCGACCCGGCCGCCACCATCCAGCAGCTCAAGGAACTCAGCGGCAAGGACATCTGGCTGTGGGGAAGCCTGAAACTCATGCACTCCCTGCTCGCCACCGGCGTCGTCGACGAGGTCCGGATGCTGGTGTGCCCGGTGGCCCGAGGTAAGGGAACGCGCATCTTCGAGGAACGGTCGGACCTGAAACCGGTCGAGGCCACCATGTTCGACAATGGCGTGGTACTCCTGCGCTACGAGATCACGAAGTAGGAGGAACCGCCGCGATGGCCACCGACTCGCAGTGGGACCGGGTCGCCGAGCACACCCGCACCTACCTCGCCTCGGGCGGCACGCCACGGCGCAACTGCCCGATCTATGGCACCACGGGCGGCGCCGACGAGGACCCGACCTGGTTCCGGGAGAGTCCCCGCGAGATCCCGGTCGTCCTGCTCACCCCGCTCGACCAACCCCGCTAGTGGATCCGACGACGCGCGCCAACCGGGCCGCCTGGGAAGTCGCCTCGCAGAAGCACGTGCGGGAATACTCCGAGCTGCTCGAGGCGGCCCGGGCCGGCGGCTCGCTCACGCCGGTCGAGCACGCCCTGCTCGACCCGCTGGTGGCCGGCGGCCCAGCGGTCGTGCACCTGCAGAGCGGCCACGGCGTCGACGACGTCGACCTGGTGCGCGGCGGCGCCCGCCTCGTGGTCGGTGTCGACTACAGCGCCGTCGCCGCCGCGGCCGCCCGGCGTCGCGCGGTCGAACTCGGGTTCCCTTGCCACTACACGGTTTCCGCCCTGCCCGGCGCCCCACTGGCCGACGGCGCCGCCGACCTCGTCTACACCGGCAAGGGCGCGCTGATCTGGATGCCCGACATCGACGCGTGGGCGCGGGACGCCGCCCGCCTCCTGCGCCCCGGCGGCCATCTCTTCGTCTTCGAGGGCCACCCCGCGGTGCCACTCTGGACCTGGGAGGCCGACCGCCCCCGCATCCGCCCGGACCGCAGCTACTTCGGCCCCGGCCACGTGAACGACAGCTTCCCGGCGAACGGGGCCGTCGAATGGCAATGGACCCTCGGCCAGATCGTCACGGCCCTCGCCGGCGCGGGCCTGAGCATCCGGCACCTCGGCGAACACCCGGAACCGTTCTGGCGCATGGGCGGTGTGACCGCGGCCGCCTGGGACGGCGATCTGCCCAACACGTTTTCCCTCCTGGCGTCGCGGCCTTAGACGTTCTGCCGGGGCTGCGCCGGGCCGAGTTCTTTGACCTCGACGTGGACCAGATCGCCGGGTGCGGGCTGTTCGTGGCGGCGGCCGGTCCAGGCGGGCGAGGCGACCGGCGCCGGCCCGTTGCGCGATCGCGTGGCGGGTCGAGGCGGCAGGCCCAGGCGCCGGCCGATCCGGACCGGGCCGTTTGCTGCGGCGAAGGTGCTGCCAACAGCGTTCGACCGGCGCCGGTGTGCGGTTCGGGCTGCGGCCGGACCGGTCCGACATGCCGCGGCTCCTTCGGCGCGGTAGCGGTCGAGCCACGTTTCGCGGTGGTCACGGCGATTGGAACCGGTGCGCGGCCGCCGCCGGAAGCCGGTGGCAGCTTCTCGGGGAATGGCCGCCCAGGACGGTGACCGGGTAGGCGGAGCCGTCTGTGTGGTGTTGCGGGGTGGCGCGCGGCTGAGTTCGCCTCGTGCCCGGCCGCGCGGTTGCCAGCTTCCGCGCGCAGGTCCTAAGCGGGCGGGTCTTCGCCCGTGCGGCCGTCGACCGACTCGCGGATCAGGTCGGCGTGGCCGGTGTGCCGGGCGTATTCCTCCAGCAGGTCGCAGAGGAGCCGCCGCAGGTTGACGGGGCGGCCGTCGGGCAGGGTGAGGTGGACGAACTGGTCGGGGCCGCCCCGGGTCAGCGCCGCCGCGAACCGGGCCCGGGAGCGCGCCACCGCCGCGTCATAGAGCGCGTAGAGGTCGGCCGGGGAGTCGGTCGCGGCCGAGGTGAGCTCCCAGTCGGGGTCGCTCGTCCAGTCGGCGGTGTCCCACGGCGGGCCCAGCTCGTCGCCCGCGAGTTTGGTGGCGGAGGCGTGGTCCTCCTGCAGCGCCAGGTGTTTGAGCAGGCCGCCCAGGGTCAGGGTGGACGCGCCGAACCGGGCGCGCAGGCCCTCGGCGCCGAGGTCGGCGGTCTTCCAGCGGAACGTGGCCCGCTGCCGCTCGAGCGCTCCGAGCAGCGCCTCGGCCTCGGTGCCGGCGAACGGGGGTTCCCAGGGAGCTTCAGCCATGACCGGAACCTACCCGGCACGCCCGACAAGAACCGACCGTGATCATCTGAGTACCCCCCCGATGTGGGAGGTCGGGGCCGGTATGGGTACATTGGAGCCATGGCGACGATCTTCAACCGCGGCTTCCTGCTGCGGACGTTGCCTGCCCTGCTCGCCCTGGTCCTCGGCCTTCTGGTGGCCCCGCAGCAGCCCGCACCTCACGCTGCCGCCCTTCCCCAAGCCACGGCCTACAGGACCGTCGCCGCCCCGGCCGCGGTGCATTCCGGACACTCCGCCGACCCGTCGGCCGAGCCCGAGGCACCGTCCACGCCCGGCGCCGACCCCATCGAGCAGCGCCCGCGCGCACTCCACGCGCAGATCACCGTCGGCGCCGACGGTTCGCGAGCACCTCCCTCCCCGCTGGTCTGAGCGCCCGGGACGGCGTACCCGTCCGTGGGCTTTTTCCTGCCGGCGGAAGCCGGCGATCTCACGCCGAGCGGACGGATGATCTTCGATGAACCCGGTTGCCGAAATGCTGCTGAACGAGCCCACCCCCGCCGCCATCTGGGCGGCCCTGATGCTGTTGTGCCTGCCGGCGGTGTTCCTGCTGGCGAGCCCGCAGAGCCTGCGCCACCCCCGCCTCGCCCTGCTCGACGTCGTCGGCGCGGTGCGCCGCCGGGGCGAACTCCGCCTGCGGCTGCGGGCCGAGGCGGTCGAGACCATCCGGTACGCGGACGAGATGCGGGTCGCCGCCGACCAGGCGATCGTGGCCGCCGCGCGCTGGGAGCAGCGCCGCGACCGGGCCGCCACCGCGGCCACCGTGGCCTGGCAGGCCTGGCAGGAGGCGGGCAGCGAGCTCACCCGGCTGCGCGCCGCGGCCGCCTTCGCCAACCCGTGGACCGCGCCGACCCCGTCGGAGTACGCGGACCGTGACCACTACCTGCACCGGGCCGTCCGGGCCGCCGCCGACCGCGGTGACCTGCCCGCGACCGCGGTCGCCGACGCCCTGGCCGGCCGGGGCTGGGACGCCCGCCTGCACCAGTTCGACCAGGACGTGGCCGTGGCACGGGCGATCGTCGAGCACCGCCGCGAGTGCTACCGCCGGGCCGCCGCGGCCGAGGTGACCGCCTCCCACGACGCCCAGCTGGCGGTCCGCTCCCGCGACAGCCTCCGCCGCGAGTACGTGGCGGCCGCCGTCCGCGCCGCCGACGTCCACCACCTGGCTCCGGCGAGCCGCCCGGCGCCGCGCTCCGGGCGCCGCCCGGTCGTGGCCCGCGCCGCTTAGGACCGGCCGTCTGGCCGGCCCGCCGAGGTGTCCACGCCGAGGGTCTGTTCGAAGCAAAGGCCGGCCAACTCGGCGCCTGCAGTCGAGGACGCGTGACGTCCGGCCTGATGGTGGCGAGCCATTCCGCGTTGAGCGGGTGCGTGAAGGTCTTGGTAGCGCCCGCCGTTTCCCGGTGAAGTGAATGTCTACAGTGGACTACAGCCACCAATGTGGACAGTCGTCGTACCTTGACGGTCACGTAACTGGGATTGGTAGGTGCGCCCGGACGCGCAACGCCGCGTCTACAGCCTCCGGCCCGGCGGTGGAATCCGTTTGTTCGTCGGGGCGGCCGCCCTGGAAAGCCGGGCGCGGGTGGAAGTGTGCGAGCCCCCGCGGCGGCTCCGGGTGACGAGCAGGGAGACCGATGAAAGCTGGGCCGGGAGCTCGCTCTGTCCTATCAGGACATTGCGGTCCGCGTCGGATAACGGTCATCGCGGGCGCAACTGGCCGAGGCTGTGGCCGGTCGCCTTCTTGAACAGGTATTCCGCCCGCTCGTAGGACAGGCGCCGGCGGCCGGTGTCGGGGCACAGGTCGGCGTCGTCCGGCCGGCGGGCCGGAGCGGGGCGGCGGTCGCTGAGGAACAGCGGGCCCCGGGTTCGGTTGCCGACCAGCGAGGGCAACAATTCGGCGGTGCCGTCGCGCCAGGTGATCCCGGAACGGGACCGGCGGGCCGGCCGGTCGAGGTCTTCGACGTTCAGGGCCAGGACCGCGCCGATCGGGGCCGCGGATTCGCGCAACAGCAGCCACAGGGTGCGTTCGCGCAGCGGCGCGGCCTGAAACTCCAAGATGGACAGTGACGTGCGTGGCGCGGGTGCGACGGCCTGTTGGGCAAGCTCCGACGCCAACGAGGGATGCCCGGCCCAGACCAGGAAAGAGCGTACGGCGGAGACGTGCCGGTTCCAGGTGCGCGGGGAGACCGACGGCCATGCCGACGAGACGGCGTCCGACACGGCGGCCGCGGTCAGCGAGGTCATCGGAGCGCGGTCGCCCAGGGTGCGGCGTACGCGAAGAAGGGTCTGCCGGTAGGCCCGCGTGGTCGCCGGCGCAAGCGAAGGCCGCGCGAGGAAGGCGGCGATCGCCGCGCCCAGCGTGGGGCCGGCCGGAGCCGGGAGGTTCAGGGCGGCCGCGCGGTCGAGGAGGAAGGTGCGCTCGGCGTCGTTGCGGGTCAGGCTCGCCGCGCGGATCCACTCCTGGCGCGCCTCGGCCGGGCGGCCCAGGCGCTGCAGCAGATCGCCGCGGACGCTCGGCAACAGGTGGTAGCCGGCCAGCGAGGAACGCAGCCCGTCGACCAGGTCGAGGCCGGCCCGCGGACCGTAGGCGAAGCCGACGGCCACGGCCCGGTTGAGGCGGACGATCGGGGTCGGCAGGAAGTGTTCCAGCGCGGCGTAGAGCGTCGCGATCTGGGCCCAGTCGGTGTCCGCGGCCGACGGGGCCTGGGCGTGGCAGACCGCGATCGCCGCCTGCAGAACGTAGGGGCCGGGGGCGCCGCCGGCCGCGCGGGCCCGCAGCATCGCCGCGAAGCCACGACGGATCAGCAGGCGGTCCCAGCGTCCGCGATTCTGCTCGTGCAGCCGGACCGGCGACCCGGACGGGCCGGTGCGGGCGGCCGAGCGGGACTGCTGGATCTCCATCAGCGCGACCAGGCCGTGGACCTCGGCCTCGGACGGGGCCAGTTCGGCGAGCAGACGGCCCAGCCGGAGCGCCTCCAGGCACAGGCCGGGGCGCATCAGGTCGGTGCCCGCGGTTGCCGAATAGCCCTCGTTGAAGATCAGGTAGATGACGCCGAGGACCGAGGTGAGCCGGGCGGTGAGCTCCGGGCCGGACGGCAGTTCGTAAGGCACCGAGGCCAGGCCGCGCTTGGCCTCGGCGATCCGCTGGGTGATCACGGATTCGCCGACCAGGAAGGCCCGGGCGATCTCTCCGGGCGAGAGCCCGGCGACCACGCGCAGGGTGAGTGCCACCCGGGCTTCCATGGACAGTACGGGGTGACAACTCGTGAACATCAGCCGGAGCATGTCGTCGGACGTCGACTCCGGGCCGGCATCCTCGGAGAGCGGTTCGAGGCGCCGGGCCCGCCGCAGGTGGTCGATCGCGCGCCGCTTGGCGACCGTGGTGAGCCAGGCCGCCGGGTTGCCGGGCACGCCCTGGGCCGGCCACTGTTCGAGGGCGGCCACCAGCGCGTCCTGGGCGATCTCCTCGGCCAGGCCGACGTCGTGGACCGTCCGCAGGAGCCCGGCGACGATGCGCGCGGACTCCTGCTTCCAGACGGCCTCGACCGTGCCCTGGACCGACATCGGCCGGCTCAGGCGAAGACTTCGTGCACTTCGCTCTCGCCGTCGCCGACGATCCGCAGGAAGCGACGGCCGAGCTCGATCGCCTCCTCCTTGGTGCGGACCTCGACCAGCGCGAACCCGCCGACCGCCTCCTTGGCCTCGGTGAACGGCCCGTCGGTGACGGTGATCTCGTGGTCCTTCGAGGTGAGCTTGAAGCCGGTGCCGTCCAGGCCGCCGGTCGCCAGCAGCACGCCGGCCGCGGTCATCTCCTCGATGAAGGCCGCCATCTCGGTGAACAGCTTCTCGTCGGGCTCGTTGCTCGCGGTCTTCGACAGCATCAGGTAGCGCATCGGAGTCTCCCTCGGGGTGTTGTTTGACCACTCGTCGACCGAGCCGATGTGACAGGTAATCACCCTAGCGGCGGAACTCGATCAGGGTCAGGGAGTACGCGGGCAGCGCCTTCCCGACCGCCACCGGGTGCGGCTGGGAATCGGCCGGCGAGTACTGCTCGGCCGATACGGCGTGATAGCCCGGAACGGAGAACCGGGCGGTGGCGGCCCGGGCCGGGTCGTCGTTCTGCACCAGGAGCTGGAGCGTGCCGCCGGGTCCGCGGAGCGCGTGCCCGATCAGCAGCGGGTTCGACGAGGTCACCGGCACCATCACCCCGCCGCGCCGGGTCATCTGGCCGACCATCCGCATCGCCCAGTAGGGCCGGAACGGCGTCTGGGCCGGCGGCGCGCAGTCGGTGTTGTCGTCGTTGCAGTCGCCGGTCGAGAGCAGCCCCAGGTCGGAGTCGCCGTAGACGGCCCAGCCGCCGACGTGCAGTCCGAACCAGTCGACGCCGCGGGCCCCGCCGTCGAGCAGGCCGAGCATGTCGTCGGCCAGGTAGAGCGCGTTGACCTGCCCGATCTGCTGCTTGGTCGGTGCCGCGGCCGAGTTCGTCTCGCCGACCACGATCTGGGTGCGCGGGGACGCGTACCTGTCGAGCAGTTGCCGCAGCGCGGCCATCTTCGCCGCGTTCCCGCGAGGGAACGCCAGCACGCCGGCGTCCGAGTTGTCGTCGAGCCCGAACGGGTAGGCGTGGATGTCGACGAAGTCGGCCTTCGCGCCGACGATCGACATGACGGCCTCGTCCCACTGCTGGTAGGCGCCGCCCGGCACGCCGAGCAGCTCGACACCGACCTGGGCTCGCGGGTCGGCCTTCTTCATCGCGGCGATGAAGGTCAGCGCGTTTTTCGCGTACGCCTGGGGGCTCTTGTCGGCGTGCGCGTCGGGCTCGAAGTCGATGCCGTCGATGCCGCCGTTACCCCAGACCTCCTCGCCGACCGCCCACCGGTCGACGTGGTCGTGCTTCTGCTTCGCGTAGCGCACCCAGGCCGCCGCCTCGGCCGGAGTGCCCGTGCCGTAGTTGACGTGCACGAACGTCTGCGCCCCGGTCTCGTGCGCGACGTTCTCGAACTGGTCGAAGGAGAACGCGGGCGGGATCGACGCGTAGTCCGGGTGCCCGGCCGGGTCCGGGTCGGCCTGCTCGGTGCCGGTCCTCCAGTGGTAGAGGTCGCTGACCCCGCCACCGTTGAACTCCAGCGTCTGGATGCCGGCCTGGCGAATCAGCTCCGGCACCCGCGGGTCGGTGAAGACCGGACTCCAGAGCGGCTCGTTCACCCCGATCGCGCCCGGGCGCACCGTGGCGAGCGCGGTCTGCGGGCGTACGGAAACGGTGTCGCCGGCCGAAGGCGGCGCGGCGGCCGTGACCACCATGGTCCCGGCCACCAGCGCGGCGAGAATCCCCGTTGTCATCGCATCCTCCTGCGGAAGGGCGGCTTCCGGGATCGGAAGCCATCGATGACGACGCTAGGGCCGCGGCGGGCGGCCGGGACGTGGCGAACGTCCACGATGCGGCATGACAGAACGGCCACCGGTGACGGTGACAGATGGCCTGGACCGGCCCTATACGAGCAGCAGGTCGTGCAGGCGGGCCGAGGCGGCCGTGACCTGCTCCATGTGGGCGTTGTGGCCGAAGGTGCGAGGACGCGGGATCTCGATCTCGACGAGCTCGGCCAGGCGGCCGGGCCGGGAGCTGAGCACGGCGACCCGGTCGGCGAGCAGCACCGCCTCGGGGATCGAGTGGGTGACGAAGACGATCGTCGTCTGCATCTCGAGGTGGATGCGCTGAAGCTCGACCGCCAGTTCCTCGCGGGTGAGCGCGTCGAGGGCCGAGAACGGCTCGTCCATCAGCATGACCGTCGGCTGCTGGATGAGCGCCCGGCACAGCGAGACCCGCTGCTGCATGCCGCCGGAGAGCTCGTGCGGCAGCCGCTTGCGGAACGCGGTGAGGCCGGTCAGCTCGAGCAGCCGGTCGGCCCGCTCCCGCACGTCGGTCTTGCGCCAGCCGAAGATCTCGGCCGGCAGCATCACGTTCTTTTCGACACTGCGCCAGGGGAGCAGGGCCGGCCGCTGGAAGACCATGGCGACGTCGCGTCGCGGGCCGGTGACCGGCGTGCCGTCGATGGTGATCTCGCCGGCGGTCGGCTTGAGCAGGCCGGCGATCATGTTGAGCAGCGTCGACTTGCCGCAGCCGGACCGCCCGATCAGGGTCAGGAACTCGCCCCGGCCGACGGTGAGGTTGATGTCCTGGAGGGCCTCGACCGTGCCGCGCTTGCCGCGATAGGTCTGGCCCGCGCCGTTAATGTTGATCATGGCAGCCTCCGGTATCAGCCGTTGATCGCTCGGGCCCACGGCACCAGCAGGAGCTCGATGCCGGCCATCAGGTAATAGAAGATCGAACCGATGATGGCGAGCAGGACCAGGGCCGCGAAGGCGAGCGGGGTGTCGCTGTTGGTGCCGGCGCCGGAGATGACCGAGCCGAGCCCGTGATCGGGGTTGACGACCTCGCCGATCACCGCGCCGATGATGGCCAGTGGGGTGGCGACCTTGAGGCCGACGAAGATCTGGGGAAGCGCCCAGGGCAGGCGGACCTTGACGAAGGTCTGCCACCAGGTGGCGGAGAGCGAGCGGGCCAGGACCCGCAGGTCGCCGGGGGCCGAGGTCAGGCCGGCCATCGTCGAGACGATCACCGGGAAGAAGCTGACCAGCACGACCATGACGATTTTCGGGGTGTCGCCGAAGCCGAACCAGACCAGCAGCAGGGGAGCCAGCGCGACCTTGGGGATCGCGTTGACCGCGGCGAGCACCGGCATGGCCATGCGCTCGATGGTCTGCGAGGCGGCGAGCACGATGGCGATGGTGAGACCGGCGACCATCGCGATGACGAAGCCGATCAGCACCCGCCAGACCGTCACCCAGGTCTCGCTGAGCAGGTATTTCGGCACCTTGTCGAAGGACTCGACCACGTCGGCGGGCGACGGGACGTAGAACGGATCGATGCTGAAGACGATGGTGGCGAGCCACCACAGAGCGACCGCCAGCACCAGTCCGGAAGCCGGCAGGAACACGTTGGCCCAGACCCGGGAACGGGTCGATCCGGTGGGTTCGTCGGTCATAGAGAGTCACCGATCGTGATCGTGGGTGGTGGCACGGTATCGCAGGTGGAGGGCGAAGGGCCGGGCGGGTCTCCCCACCCGGCCCCGATGACGCGAGGGTCGAACCGGCTAGCTGGCGCCGATGAAGCTGAAGTCGGCGACCTTGTCCGGGGTCAGGCCGGCGGGCATCAGCCCGGCGCCCTGCAGGATCGTGATGCCCTTCTCGAGGCGAGCCTGGTCGATGTGACCGATCGGGGCGCCGTTGGCCGGCGTCACGTACGGCTTCATCGCGTTGATCTCGCCCTTGGCCGCCGGGATGGCGGAGGTGGGCTCGGCCTTGTTCAGGATCTGGGCCGCCTCGTCCGGGTGGTCCACGGTGTACTGCAGGCCCTGCATGGTGGCCTTGACGAACCGCGTGACCAGGTCCTTCTTGGTGGCGATGGTGTCCGGCGAGGTGATGATCGCGTTGCCGAACAGGTCACTGAGGTACTGGCTGTAGGGCAGCACCACGACCGGCTTGCCGGTGACGGTCTGCAGTGCGGTCTGGCTCAGCAGGAAGGTGCTCAGCGCGTCGACCTGCTTCTGCTTCATCAGGCCGTTGAGCGCGGTGGTCTGGACGCCCTTGATCGTGACCGTCTTGGGGTCGAGGCCGGCCAGCTTCGCGTACGCCGGGAAGAGCTGCTCGCTCACCGAGCCCGAAGCCGTGGCGACGGTCTTGCCCTTGAGGTCGGTCGGGCGGGTGATGCCGGTGTCGTTGGTCGTCATGATCGAGACCAGCGTCTGCTGGTGGATCGCGGCCACCGCGCGCCAGTCGGTGAACTTACCGAGGCCCGCCTGGATGATGGCGCCGGTGAAGTCGAGGGCGGCGAACTGAACCTTGCCCGACTTGAGGAGCGTCAGGTTGTTGGTGCCGGACGCGCCCTTCTGGATGTCGATGTCGATGCCGGCGTCCTTGTAGAAGCCCTTTTCCTTGGCGACCCAGACGAACGAGTCACGGCCGACCGCGCCGAACGCGGTCGCGTAGGAGACCTTGTCGAGGGTCTTGCCGTCGGAGCCCTTGCCGCCGTCTTTGTCGTCCGAGCTCGAGCACGCACCGGCGAGCGCGACCACGCCCGCGAGCAGCACGGCCGCGAGGGCGCGGGTAGGTCTGATCATGCGTTTCCTCCTGAGCCCACCCGGACCGGGTGGGAGTGAGTGAGTGTCCTGCGTGGGGGACTTGATCGACGCACGTTTATCCAGGTCGCGCGCCGGGGAGGATCGTAGACCAGATTGTCGACGATTTCCACGCGTGATCGAAAATCAGTGATGAACTCGCGCCATGGTAGTGAAGGACGAATCGTAGCTGCTAGAACCGTGTTCGATGTGTCTACTTCGGTCGTGATGAGCACACGGAGTACGGCACACGTGATGAGGAGAACCATGTCAGACGTCGATGCTCCCTCGGCCGCGGCCCGTGCGCTGGTCACCGGCGCGTACGACACGCACGTTCACATCGCGCCGGACGTGATGGAACGCCGCATCGACGACCTCGGGCTGGCCCGCCGCTGCCTCGAGGTCGGGCTCGCCGGCTTCGTGCTGAAATCCCACTACGTGACCACCGCGGAGCGGGCCGAGGTCGTCCGCAACGCGGTGCCCGGGGTCGATGCGCTCGGCGCGATCACCCTCAACGGGTCGATGGGCGGCATGAACCCGGCCGCGGTCGAGATCGCCGGCCGGCTCGGCGCCCGGGTCGTCTGGATGCCAACCGTCGATTCCCGCAACCAGCGCACCAACACCGCGGCCGACCTGCCCGGCGCCAAGCCCGCGATGTGGGGCGCGCTCCAGGCCGACCTGCACGCGCAGGGCATCGTGCCCGAGATCGTGCACGTGGTCGACGAGGACGGGCAGGTGCTCGAGATCGTCCGCAAGGTGCTGCGGGTGATCGCCCGGCACGACATGGTGCTGGCCACCGGCCACCTCGCGGCGCCCGAGATCGTCACGGTCGTGCGGGCCGCCCGCGAGGAGGGCGTACGCCGGGTGATCGTCACCCACCCCGAGTTCACCTCCCAGCGCCTGGGCGTCCCGGAGCAGCGGGAGCTCGCCGAACTGGGCGCGCTGCTCGAGCGGTGCTTCACCACGCCGTACACCGGGAAGGTCTCGTGGGACGACCTGTTCGCCCACATCCGCGACGTCGGGCCCGAGCACTCGATCATCTCCAGCGACCTCGGGCAGCCGTTCAACCCGCCGGTCGAGGACGGCCTGGCACTGTTCGCCGACCGCCTGCTCGAGGCCGGGTTCAGCCAGGACGAGATCCACAAGATGGCGGTCGAGAACTCCCGTTTCGTCGCCGAGGCCCCGAAGAAGTAGGCTCCCGCCGTGACCTCGATCGACAAGTCGGTCCCGCACAACGCTCGCGTGTGGGACTACTGGCTGGGCGGCAAGGACAACTTCGACGTCGACCGGCGGATGGGCGACAGCATCCGCGAGATGTTCCCGGTGATCAGCGACGTCGCCGGGCACAGCCGCCGGTTCCTCCGCCGCGCCGTGACCTATCTGGCCGGTGAGGCGGGGGTGCGGCAGTTCCTCGACATCGGCACCGGCCTGCCGACCGCCAACAACACCCACGAGGTCGCGCAGAAGATCGAACCGTCGTCGCGGATCGTCTACGTCGACAACGACCCGCTCGTGCTCGTGCACGCCCGGGCGCTGCTGACCAGCAGCCCCGAGGGCGTCACCGACTACGTCGACGCCGACGTCCACCACGTCGACGAGGTGCTGAGCGGGGCCGGGCGCACCCTCGACTTCGACCAGCCGGTCGCGGTCATGATGCTCGGCATCCTCAACTTCGTGCTCGACGACGAGGAGGCCGGCCAGATCGTGGCCGAGCTGGTCGAGGCGGTGCCGTCGGGCAGCTACCTGGCGATCACCCACCCCACGGTCGAGCTGGGCGGCGAGATGAACGTGCTGGCCATGGAGTTCTACAACAAGCGGGCCCGGCCCCGCATCCGGACCCGCGACCGGGCCCAGATCGCCGCCTTCGTCGACGGTCTCGACCTGGTCGAACCCGGCCTGATCTCGGCGCCGCAGTGGCACGCCGACGGCGCGGCGGCCGAGGTGCCGCTCTGGGCCGTGGTCGCCCGCAAGCCCTGAGGCCCGCAAGCCCGGAAACCCCGCAAGGCCTGAAGTCGTCTCTTCAGTACCCGTCGTTCACGAGCTGTGCGTCAGCCGTGTACCAGCGCCCGTCAACGTGTGTGGGCTCGACATCCGGTACGAATGGGGCGACACCTTGGCAGCTGCGCGTTTTCGAATCCTTCAGCACCGCACGGCGACCGACAGCGACGCCGACGCGGGCACGCTCAGCTGGCGACTCCTGGCGACCAACAACCGCGACCTCGGGCGGGCACCCGCCGGCTACCCGGACGCCGAGGCGTGCCGGGTGGCGATCCGCGAACTGCAGGCCACGATCGGGCGGGCCGAGCCGATCACCGTACGCAGCGGCCCGTCCAGCTGGGGCTGGCGGCTGATGATCGGCAGCCGGGTGGTCGTCGTCGCCAGCCGCCTCTATCAGCGCCGCATCCAGGCCGAACAGGCGGCCGGCGTCGTGCTCGGCCTGATCCCGACCGCCGAACTGGCCGGTCTCGACTAGGACTGGCCCTGGCCCCGCGACCACAAAACCGCGGCAACCAGCTCCGAGACCAGGGTCTCGGTCATCAGGCGTACGCCCGGATGGCCGTCATGCCGGAAGCGGACCGCCAGGGCCGCACCCGGCACCTCGCCGCCGACCCCGACGATCGTCGATTTTCGCCGGTGCAGCCAGTCGAGGGCCTGCTCGTCATAGCGGGAACCGGGGAGGAAGACCGCGGCGTAGCGCAGGGTCTTGGTCAGGTAGACGTCGACGTGCGCCCAGTCGCCGGTCTCGCACCCGTCGGCGGCCCGGCGCGGGCCCTCGCGGAACATCAGCGCCGACTGCAGGGCGGACGAGATCCGCTCGGCCGGCGCGATCGGGAAGATCCCGTCGCAGGTGTCCTCGGCGAGGAGTTCGAGGGCGGTGGGCAGCCAGGCGTCGCGGCGGTCGAGGAGGTCCTCGGTGGCCTCGGCGGTCCGGCGCGCGAGCTCGGCGGTCCTCGCGGTATCGCCGCCGGTCAGGTGCTCGACCAGGGCGTGCAGCAGCAGCTGGGTGTGCTGGAAGCTGCGGCAGGCCACGCCACCCTCCTCGACGCCGGCGTGCATCTCGACGACCGTGGTCGCGCGCCGGGCCAGCTCGGAGGCCGGGTCGTTGGTCAACGCCACGAAGTCGTGGCCGACGGCGTCGAGGGTTTCGCGGCTGCCGCCGGTCGCCGAGATCGCGATCGTCAGGGTCTCGCCGGACGGGAAGGCGGGGCGCTGCTCGGCGCTCGCGTATTCGGCCACCGCGTCCATGCCGCGGGCGCGGAGCCGGCGGGCGGCGACCTGGGCGGCGTAGCGGGAGCTGCCCATGCCAGCATGATCACGCGGGTCGTGGGTGGAACGTGTCGCCACGGGTTGTCCAGGGTGTCGGCCAGGGCTCGCAGGGTGGCGGGTTTGGCTTCGAGGTCCCGGAGGAACAGGTGCGGATTCATCGGGCATACCACGATTTCAGGACGCCCATCGGGGCGTATTGCCAGCGGGGCAGGAAGCGGGCGGCGTAGACCAGCTCCCGGCACTCCTGCTCGACCTCGAACGGGCGGAGGAGGGCCGGGTCGAACAGATGGGAGAGATTGCGGTCGGTGAGCTCGTCGACGTAGGCCGCGAGCAGGTCGTCGGCGGTCCGGCGGCCCCACGCCCGGAACTCCTCGACCCGCTGCCCGCCGGTGCGTTTGTTCGCGATCTCGGCGACGTGCAGGATGCTCGTGCGCAGCTGGGCGATGTCGCGCGCCAGTGGCTCGGGCCGGTCGGCCGCGGTCGGGTGGCCGTCGAAGTCGGTGACGGCAAGTTCGCTCCGTCCCTTCGGGCGCCATTTTAGTATTTGTCCGATATGGAGATCTCCGTGCAGGAGCAGCGCCGGGCCGGGCCGCTCACGGACCGACAGAGACTCTGTGGACGACGCCGCGAAGTTGTCGTACCCGCCCGGTTTACTCGTCCCACCCAGTTCCGGGGTGGGGGAGGCGGCGGGGGCGGCGGCGGGTGCAAGATCGACGGCCAATCGCGAGGCGATCGAGCGCACCCAGTCGTCCCCGGCCGCCGCGACCGCCTCGTCGACCGCGGTCTTCCAGTCGTCGGCGCCGGCCATGACCCGGACCGGTGACGGGATGACCGAGCTCGGCGTGGCCAGCGCGGCGTGCAACTCGGCCGCCAGCACGCCCAGTTCGGCCCCGAAGTCGGCCTCGCCGTCGAGCAGCGCGTCGACACCCCAGTCCCACCCGTCGAGGGCCCCGGGCAGGAACTGGGTGATCAGCGCGACCAGGTCGTCCCCGCGAAAGAGCGCGGCGTGCGGCGTCGGCATCCGCGTGAACCCGGCCTCGGCCAGGTGGGCCAGCAGCCGGGGGGACCGGTCCGGTCCGGGGGAGCGCATCCACTTGACGATCACACGCTCGCCGACGACCACCGAGCGGTTGGTCTGATCGACCGTGATCGGGCGCTCCTGCAACGGGCCGGGATCGATCGGCGCGAACACGCGCAGGCCCGGCCTTCCCTCGCCGCTGATCACGGCCGCGACCAGGTCGGCCGACTCGCTCATGCGGTCATCGCCAGCGGGTTGCCGGTCGCCTGCCGGGCGTACGACAGGATCAACTCGGCCGCCTCGGGCGTGCGCAGGGTCGGATGGCGGGCCACGATGCGGTAGCCGTACGCATCCTCCAGCGCGACCAGGTTGCGCCCGATCGTCAGCGAGTCGGCGGCCAGCGTGAACGCCCCGCGGGCCGCGCCCAGCTCGAGAATCATCTGATAGAGCGACACCTGCCGGTCGAACAGGGACGTCAGCAGCGTGGCGTAGACGCGGTTGCGACCGGCCGACCCGCCCAGCTCGCAGAGCAGGCGTACGTCATCGTCGTCGGCGTCCGTCGGAAGCCCGGACCGGATCGTGACGACCAGCTTCGTGACCGGGTCATCCAGAACGGCGACCCGGCGCAGCCTCTGCTCGTAGAACCGTTCCATGCCGGCCTGGTGCGCCTCGAGGAGCAGGTCGCTCAGGTCGGGGTAGTGGTAGAGGACCGCGCCCGACGTCAGGCCGGCCTGCTCGGCGACCTGGTTGAGCAGCACCCCGTCGGTGCCGTGCCGCAGCATCGCCCGCCGGGCCGCTTCGATCAGGTCGGCTCGGCGCTCGGCGCGCGACTTGCGGGTCGTCATTGGCGGTTCCGTTCAGCTGCGGGCCCCCACCATAGGCCCTGGGTATTGACGCCGCACAAGACCCCTTGTTGAATTGCGCTTCAATTCCAGTTTCGGGAGCGTCGATGTCGCTGACCGTCCTTTTCATGCCCGAGAGCGCGTACGGGCCGACCAACAACTGCATCGGCATCGGCGACGTGCTGCGCCGGCACGGCCACCGGGTGGTGTTCGCCGCCGAGGCGTCCTGGGCGGGCAAGCTGACCGCGCTCGGCTTCGACGAGGATCTCGTGCACCTCGCGCCGCCACCCGAGACGCCGCAGGACGCCGGGCAGTTCTGGAAGGACTTCATCCGCGACACCGCGCCCGAGTTCCGCAAACCGACGATCGAGCAGCTCGAGACCTGGGTCAAGCCGGTCTGGCAGGAACTGATCGACGGCGCCCGCTTCTGCCAGCCCCGGCTGCTGGAGATCATCGACCGGGTCGAGCCGGACGTGATCGTCGAGGACAACGTGATCGCGTTCCCGGCGCTCAACACGGCCGGGGTGCCGTTCGTCCGCATCGTCTCGTGCAACCCGCTCGAGGTGAAGGGGGCCGGCATCGCCCCGGCTTTCTCCGGCTATCCGGCCGGCGACCGCGGCCAGTGGGACGCGTTCCGCGCCGAATACGACCGCACCCACCGTCCGATGTGGGAGGAGTTCAACGCCTGGGTGGTCGAGCAGGGCGCGCCGCCGCTGCCCGACCTGGAGTTCATCCACGAGGGCGACCTCAACCTGTACGTCTACCCATCGGCGCTCGACTACACGGACGCGCGGCCACTCGGCCCGGCCTGGCGCCGGCTGGAGTCGTCGGTGCGCGAGACCGACGTCTCCTACGACCTGGCGCCCGACGATCGCAAGACCATCTATTTCAGCCTGGGATCGCTCGGATCGGCCGACGTCGAGCTGATGCGGCGGGTGATCGGGGCACTCGGCCGCACGCCGCACCGCTACATCGTCTCGATGGGCCCGCTGCACGACGAACTCGAGCTGGCCGGCACCATGATCGGCGCGGAGTTCCTGCCCCAGACGTCGATCATCCCGCTGGTCGACCTGGTGATCACCCACGGCGGCAACAACACGACCACCGAGGCGATGCACTTCGGCAAGCCGATGATCGTGCTGCCGCTGTTCTGGGATCAGTACGACAACGCCCAGCGGGTCGACGAGCAGGGATTCGGGGTGCGGCTGGACACGTACGCGTTCACCGACGACGAGTTGTTCGCCGCCATCGACCGGCTCCTGAACGACAAGTCGCTGCAGGACCGAGCGGCCGAGGCCGGCCGGGCGATTCGGGCGTCGAACGGGCTGCGGGTGGCGGCCGACGCGATCGAACGGCTGGGGCTGGGCGCATGACGACGCTGATCAACCCGGCGACCGGAGCCGAAATCGCCGAAATCCCCGACACCGCCCCGGCCGACGTGAGCAAAGTGGTGGCACGATCGCGGGCCGCCTTCGAACAGTGGCGCGAGACCACCCCGGCCGAACGGGCCCGCGTCCTGCTCAAAGTCGCCGACCTGGTCGAACGTGACGCCACCGAACTGACCCGCCTCGAAGTCGAGGAAACCGGCAAACCGCTCCCGGTCATGCGCGACGGCGAACTCCCGTTCAGCGTCGACAACCTGCGCTTCTGCGCCGGCGGCGCGCGCTCCCTCGACGGCACCGGGGCCGGAATGCTCTCCGCCGGCTACACCTCGATGCTGGTGCGCCGCCCGATCGGCGTCGTCGGCTCGATCGCCCCGTGGAACTTCCCGCTGGTCATGGCCGTCTGGAAACTCGGCCCGGCGGTCGCCGCGGGCAACGGCGTGGTGATCAAACCGGCGCCGGCGACGCCCCGCACAACCCTGGCGCTGACGCGCCTTTTCGAAGAGGCGGGGGCGCCACCCGGGCTGGTCGGCGCGGTGACGGGAGGTGCCGAGGTCGGCTCCGCCCTCGTACGCGACGACGGCGTCGACATGGTCAGCGTGACCGGTTCGACGCGTACCGGGCGGGAGGTGATGCGCGGCGCGGTCGACGGTCTGAAACGCGTACATCTGGAACTGGGGGGCAAAGCCCCCGCGGTGGTCTTCGCCGACGCCGACCTGACCGAAATGGCAGGGGGTGTCGCGATGGGCGCCACCTACAACACCGGCCAGGACTGCACCGCCGCCACCCGCGTCTACATCGAACGCCCGGCCTACCGCGACGCGGTGGACGCGATCGAGTCGGCCCTGGCCCGCATCCGCCCGGGCGACCCGTGGTCCGAGGCGACCGACATCGGCCCCCTGGTCTCGGCCGCCCATCGCACCCGCGTCGCCGGGTTCGTCGCGCGGGCCTCGTCCGACGGCGCCCGCATCGCGGTCGGCGGCAAGCCGCTGGACGGCCCCGGCTTCTTCTTCCCGCCGACCCTGGTCCTCGACGCCGACCAGCGCAGCGAAATCGTGCAGGACGAAATCTTCGGGCCGGTGATCGTGGCGATCCCGTTCGACGCCGAGGACGACGGCATCGGCTTCGCCAACGACTCCCGCTACGGTCTCGCCTCGTCGATCTGGACGCGCGACGTGGCCCGGGCCCTCCGCGTCTCCCACCGGCTCGACGCGGGCGTCACCTGGATCAACGACCATCTGCCGATCGCCTCCGAGGCCCCGCACGGCGGCGTGAAGAATTCCGGCTTCGGCAAGGACATGAGCCAGGAGTCGATCGCCGAATACTCGGTGACCCACCACGTGATGATCAAGCATGCGGCCCCGGCCGCCCGCGACAGCTTCCGCCCGGCCTGAGACCTTCGGCCGGGCGCCTTCAGGTCGGTCGGGCGCCTTCAGTTTGGTCGGTGCCGACGCGAATCGCCCGCCCGGTGCCGGGCGGGCGATTTTCGCGACGCGGTGACGACCGTCAGATGCGGCCGAAGTCCTGCGTCCAGTAGGCGCTGCCGCCGGCGGTGTAGGCCAGGCCGACGCCGACCGCGATGCTGCCGCAGTTGAGGATGTTGGCGCGGTGGCCGGGGCTGTTCATCCAGCCGGTGACGACGTCCTTCGGGGTGCGGTAGCCCCAGGCGATGTTCTCGGCCGACGGCCCCTTCCGCGGGTAGCCGGCGCCGATCTCACGGGCGACGAAGCTGCTGCCGTTGGAGCCGGTGTGGCTGAAGAAGCCCCGCCGCACCATGTCGGTGCTGTGGGCGCGGGCGGCCTGGACGAGCCGGTTGTCGATGTGCAGGGCGCCGCAGCCGTGGGCCTTGCGCTGGGCGTTGGTCAGCGCGACGACCTGGTTCTCGTAGGCGACCTTGTCGACCGCGACGGACTTCGTCCCGGCGGCGTGCCCCGACCCGGCGGCGAACGCCGGACCGGCGACGGCGAGAACCGGGGCGGCGACGAGGGCGGCGAGGGCGGCGGCACGGCGAGCGAAGCGGGTCACGAAATCTCCTCCTACGGGTTGGCTACGCCAGATCCGTTCGGAGGGGGTGCGGGCCGCGCTGAGCGGGTGAACCGCCCTGCACCCGTGCGGCGACCGCCTTACCCCGAACCGGGCGACACCAGGCCCGATTCGTACGCCCAGACCACCAGCTGGGCCCGGTCCCGCGCCCGGAGCTTGGTCATCGCCCGGCTGATGTGGGTCTTGGCCGTAGCCGGGCTGATCACCATGCCGGCCGCGATCTCGTCGTTGGAGAGCCCCCGCGCGGCCAACATCACGACCTCCCGCTCCCGGTTGGTGAGCACCTCGAGCGCCGACCCGGAGGCGGCCTGCGGCGGCCGGGCGACAAAGGCCCCGATCAGCCGGCGAGTGATGGCCGGCGAGAGCAGAGCGTCACCTCGCGCCGCGACCCGGATGCCGTGCAGCAGATCGCCCGGGTCGGTGTCCTTGACCAGAAACCCACAGGCCCCGGCCTGCAGCGCCCGGTAAAGATACTCATCGAGCCCGTAGTTGGTCAGCATCACCACGTGCACCCCGCCGAGCGCCGGGTCGGCCACGATCCGCCGCGCCGCCTCGATCCCGTCGAGCACCGGCATCTGAATGTCGACCAGCGCCACATCAGGCCGAAACTCAACCGCCCGCGCAACCGCCTCACTGCCGTTGACGGCCTCCGCCACCACCTCGATGTCATCCTCGGCGTCGAGCAGAGCCCGAAACCCGGCCCGGATCAGCGCCTGGTCATCCGCCAGCAGCACCCGAATCACGCCCCCACCCCCGCTCCGCTGCCGGTGGCCCCCGGCGACACTTCGGAGGCCGTTGGGTGGACCGGTTCTGCGCCCGCTCCTGATTCTGTCGACGGCGGCCCGGCCGGCGGCACCGCGCAGGCCCGTGGTGGCGGGAGCATCCGGGCGGGTGCCGTGTTGAGGGCTGACGAAGGCCGCCGGGCGGACAACAGCCCGGAAGACGGCGCGATCATGATGGGGTTTCCAGGGGGAGGCGGGCGTGGACTCGGAAGCCGCCCCCGTCGGCCGGCCCGGCCTCCAGCGACCCTCCGAGCGCGGCCACCCGTTCTCGCATGCCCCGCAAGCCCACCCCTGCCCCACTGTCCACACTGGTCGCACCGCCGCTCACGCCGCTCACGCCGCTCACGCCGGTCGTGCTGCCCCCGCCGTTCGCACCGCCCCCGGCGGTCGCCACGGCCGTGCGGTTGGTGCTGGCGCTGCCGGCCACGATGCCCACGCCGGCCGTGCCGTTGATGCCGGCGCTTCCGGTTCCGCTGTCGCCGCTGGTCGTGCTGCCCGCGCCGGTCGCGTTGAACAGCACGGCTCCGTTGCTGACCGAGCCTCCGCTGCTGACCGGGCCTCCACTGCTGACCGCGCCTTCACCCCTCGCCGGGCCTCGGCTGTTCAGCGCGGCTTCGCTGTTCGCGGTGGGCTCGCTGGTGGCGCCGGGGCCGTCGTCGTCGATGCGTACGGTCAGTTCGGTTTTGTGGTAGGCCAGCCGGACCGAGGCGGTGGCGTGGGGGCCCGCGTGCCGGCGGACGTTGGTCAGGGACTCCTGGATGATGCGGTAGGCCGCCCGGCCGACCGGTGCGGGCACGTCGCGCGGGTCGCCGGTGACGTCGAGCTGGATCGGCAGGCCGGCCTGGCGGGCGCCCTCGACCAGGTGGTCGAGCCGCTCGAGGCCCGAGCCGGTCTCCTCGTCGCCGCGCAGGACCTCGAGGGTCGCCCGGAGTTCGCGCATCGCCTCGCCGCCCGCCTGTTCGATCGCGAGGAGTGCCTCGGGCACCGGCTCGTCTCGTTTGCGGGCCAGGTGGATCGCGACTCCGGCCTGCACCTTGATGATGGAGATGCTGTGGGTGAGGGAGTCGTGGAGTTCGCGGGCGATGCGCAGGCGTTCCTCGTCGGCTCGGCGGCGGGCCACCTCTTCGCGGGTGCGCTCGGCTTCCTCGGCCCGCTGCTCGACCGCCGCGAGATAGGTCTGATAGCGCGCGGCCAGTGTGCCGGCGACGATCGCGGCGACCATCCAGCCGATCGCCAGGAACCAGCGCTGGGTGACGTCTTGCGGGGTGTCGCGGGGTGCGCTGCCGATCGTCTGCTGGACGGTCAGGCCGCCCACGACCATGATCGCGGCGGCGGTGACGGCCGGGCGGCGGTGGCCGCTCCAGGCGGCGGTGGCCAGGGCGACCAGGAACGGCACGATGGGTGCGAGGCCCGGGTAGCCGAGGGCCTCGTAGCCCAGGCCGGCGGCCACGGTCACGGTGAGGGAGACCAGCGGCGCCCGGGTGCGGACGGCGGTGCCCAGACCGGCGACCACCAGGAGCGCGACGCCGAGCACGTCGAGCGGGGTGCGCCCGGGCGGCGAGGTGACGGCACTGGCCACCGCGACGAGGGCGGTCGCCGCCGCCGATGCCGGATCGCGCCATCGCCTGATTGCCATGCCTGGCACGGTATTCCACCTCGGCCTCCGGGCGCGTCAACCCGGGGTTGTAGTTCGTCTACCGCCGGGGGTGTAGTCGGCGGTAGATCTGCGCCCGGGGGAGCAGCCGCATTGTCATCTCCAGCCGGACGACCGCGACCGGGGCGGGGCGGGAGGGTGTCGGGCATGACGACGAGATGGCCGTACCTGATTCTCCGCGGAACCACCGCGGCGCTCGCGTTGCTCGGCGTGGGCCAGGCCTTCCTGGCCGGGGGTTTCCTGGCCGGGCACTACGACATGCTCCGGATGCACCTCTACAGCGGGGTCTCGATGGTCGTGCTGGCGGTGGTGCAGACCGTCGTGGTGCTGTTCGTGCGGCGGGCCGGCGGGCCCTCCGAACTTGTGCGGGTCGGTCTGATCCTGCCGGTGACGCTGGCGGCGCAGGCCGCGCTGGGGATGACGCACATTCTGCTCCTGCACGTGCCGATCGGGGCGTTCATGGTGGTCGGCCTGGTTCGGATGATGCGCACGGTGTGGAGCGACCTGCCGGAAGAGGCCTGGGAAGCGCCGGCCGCAAAGCAAGTGAGCGAGATGGCGGCATGAAACGGCGTACCTTCCTGCGCGCCGGAGGCGCGATCGCGGCCGCCGGAGCCCTCGCCCCGTTCGCCCCGCGTCTGCTGGCCGAGGGCCAGCCGGGCACGCTCCTGCCGAGCACCGCCCCGCTCCCGCCCGCCTTCCGGGCGCCGCTCCCGGTCCCGCCGGTCCTGACGCCGTCCCGCACCGACGCGACGACCGACTACTACGAGATCACCCAACAGGTGGCCCGGCTGCCGATCCTGCCCGGCCTGCGAACCGAGGCCTGGACGTACGCCGGCAGCTGGCCCGGCCCGACGCTTGTCTCCCGGGCCGGCCGCCGGACCGTCGTGCGCCACCGCAACCAGCTGCCCGACCCGGTGGTGGTGCACCTGCACGGCGGTCACACCCCGGCCGACAGCGACGGCTACCCGATCGACCTGATCGCGCCGATGGGCAGCGCGCGCTACCGGGCCCGCGACGTGGCGACCGGCTACCGCGACTACGGCTACCCGCTCGACCAGCGGGCCGCGACGCTCTGGTACCACGACCACGCCATGGGCCGCACCGGTCCCAACGTCTATCGCGGGCTCTCCGGCTTCCATCTGGTGCACGACGACGAGGAGGACGCGCTGCCTCTTCCGCGGGGCGACCACGACCTGCCCCTGATGATCACCGACCGCTCGTTCGCCGAGGACGGGGGCTTCCGCTATCGGACCGCCGGGCACATGAACGGTGTCCTCGGTGACGTGGTCCTGGTGAACGGGGCGCCCTGGCCGGTTCACCGGGTCGACCGGGCGCACTACCGGCTGCGGTTCCTCAACGCCTCGAATGCCCGGCGCTACCGGCTCGAGCTCGATCCGCAGCCGCCGGGCGGCGGTGCGCTGGTGCAGATCGGCTCGGACGGCGGCCTGCTGGCCCGGCCGGCCGCCCACGACGCCGTGGACATCGCTCCGGCCGAGCGTTTCGACGTGGTCGTCGACTTCGGCCGTTACCCAGCCGGGACGAAGGTGAGGCTGCGGAACCGTTTGGGCAGCGGCCGCACGCAGGAGATCATGCGCTTCGACGTCGACGGGACGAAACGGGTGGAGGCGAGGATCCCGAGCGTTCTCGGTGACGTGCCGAAGCTGGATCCGGGGAGCGCCGTCACGACCCGGACCTTCGTCTTCCGGCAGGCCCTCAACGGCACCTGGACCATCAACAACCGGGAGTACCAGCCCGGCCGGCCGCTGGCCCGCCCCCGGCTGGGAACGACCGAGATCTGGCGCTTCGTCACCGACTTCCACCACCCGGTGCACGTCCACCTCGACCCGTTCCAGGTGCTGGGCCGCGACGGGCGGGGCGCCGGACCCTACGACGCCGGCTGGAAGGACACAGTGGACGTGCACCCGTCCGCCGCGGTGGAGATCATCACCCGCTTCACCGGCTATCCGGGCCGGTTCATGCTGCACTGCCACAACCTCGAGCACGAGGACATGGCGATGATGGCCGACTTCGAGACCGCCTAGGGATCAGTGCGGGGTTTGGTGGGGCAGCCGTTCTTCGACTTCCACGACTTGATCTCGGTGACCGGTGACTTGGCGCCGCCCGTGCGCCACGAGTCGAGGTAGGGCCAGGGCCAGATCGTGCCCCGCTGGTTCCACCAGTCGCTGCCCTTGGCGCACGGCGGGGAGATGCCGAAGTGCAGGTGGCAGGCGCTCGCGTCGCCGGTGTCGCCGGTCTTGCCCAGGGTCGCGCCGGTCTTGACCCGGACCCCGATCGCGATCGACGGGTCGATCGCCGACATGTGCGACCCGTAGTAGCGCACCCCGTCGTCACCGAGGATCGCCACCGCCAGGCCACCCCGGGTCGCGCCCAGGTTTTTCTTCGCCGTCCAGGTGTCCTTGCGGACCACGTTGACGATCGTGCCACCGGTGGCCGCGACGACCTTGTTGCCGCACTTCGTGATGATGTCGGTCGCGGGGTAGTCGTGGTGGACGTGCGCGTACGAGTTCTTGCCGATGACCGGGAAAGCGTAGGTGATCTTCGTTGCGGTCTTCGCCGAAGCCGATGCGGATGCCGAAGCAGATGGCGATGCCGGAGGCGAGGCCGAGGTTGAGCCCGCCGCGGCCGCCGCGTCGGGCAGTGCGTCGGTGCCGATCGCCGGCGTGGCGCTCGGCTCGACGAAACTGGGCCCGTCGGCGCTGTGGGCCGCGGAACCGCCGCAGGCGGCGAGCGCGAGGCTACTCACCCCGATGACTACGAGATTTCGGACCTTGAGTCGCAAAGAGATCACTTCCTGGTCGGGGCCGCTGCTCAATATAGTGCGCCGGGCGCGGCCCGGCAGTCCCACGACCAGGGACGATCAAAACGGGCCGGCCCCCGGAGAGGGCCGGCCCGCGGGTGTACGCGCCGTCAGGCGCCCGGCGTCACCTTGCTGCCGTTGAGCGGCGTCACGTCGGTGCCCGGCTGGGCGGCCGTACGCAGCCCCGACCGCAGCGTCTCGAGCATCGTCATGCCCTGGCTGGCCAGCGAGGCGACCACGCTGTTGAGCCCCTCGGCCCCGTCGAGCACGGTCACGTTGGCGCCCTGCAGGCCCTCGGCGGCCGCCCGGAGCATCTCCGGCAGCTTGTCGATGATGGCCTGGTCGAGCGCGATGCGGTCCTGAGCGGCGGCCGCCTCGGCCGACAGCTTGGTCGCGTCGGCCTCGGCCCGGGCCAGCGCCCGGATGCGCTCCGCCTCCGCCTCGGCCGGGCGCACCACCTCGGCGATCAGTTCGGCCTGGCGCAGTTCGGCGTTGCGCTGGGCGACGATCGCCCGCTCGGCGAGGACCTCCTGCTGGGCCCGGGCGTTGGCGAGCGGGCCGGCCTGGGACGCGGTCTGCTGAGCCTGGTCGATCTCGGCCTGGTACTGCGCCTGGGCGATCGCCGTCTGGCGAGCGTATTCCGCCTGGTAGCGGGCGCTCTCCTGCTGCGCCGACGCGCTCTGCCGGTCGGCCGCGGCCTGCGCCACCTTGGCGTCCTGGTTGACCTTGGCCTGGTGCGGGGCGGCCAGCGCCCGGATGTAGCCGACGCCCTTGTCGTCGATGCTGCTGATCTGCAGCGAGTCGACGGCGAGGCCGATGCGGGCCATCTCGGTCTTGCTGGCGTCGACGATCGCGTCGGCCAGCGTCTGCTGCTCGCGGATGATCGACTCGACGGTCATGCTGCCGATGATGCTGCGCAGGTGACCCGAGAAGATGCGGCCGACCAGCGTCGGCATCTGCGTCTGGTCGCCCTGGAAGCGGCGGGCCGCCGCGGCGATCGACTCGTGGTCGTCGCCGACCTTGAACGCGATGACCGCGTGCACCGAGAGGGTGAGCCCCTGGTTGGTGTAGCAGTCCTCGAGAACCTCGGCCTCCTGCATCGCCAGTGTGAGCCGGCTCGCCTTGGAGAAGATCGGCGCGACGAACACGCCGTGTCCCGTGACGATTTTGAACGGCAACGCGTCCGCGCCCCGCTGCTTCCGACCGCTGATCAGAAGCGCCTCATTGGGAGCGGGCACCCGATAACCGAACACTTTTACAGCCCTTCTACGACGCCGTCCGGGTCCGCACCCGGCGGCACAGTGGGCCATGGCTCGACGTCGACCTGGCGCGCGCCACGGTTGTTGATGACGAGTACGTCGGTGCCGGCCGCCAACGCGGTCGCGGCGTACGCGAGGTAATAGTGAGCGATCCCCGCCACCACGAGCCGAACCTCGCCCGGCCGGTCGCCGCCCCGGATTCCGTTGACCACGGTGCCGACCTTGCCTACCACCGAGTCACTCGCCACGGCTGCATTGTGCACCCTTCACGCGACTGACAGCAGCCCGGGAACCACAGCCAGCGATTCCACGCCCTGATCGGCTTCGGGGAGGAACGCGGAAGGGCCGGCGCGTCGGTCACCGCGCCGGCCCTTCTGCTGGATGCCGTCAGCTGACGTTGAGGGCGGTGTCGTCGATCAGGAACGAGGTGGCGGCGCTGGAGTCCTCGGTGCCGGTGAAGGTGATGGTCACCGTCTGACCGGCGAGCGAGGAGAGGTCGAACGACTTCTGGGTGTACCCGCCCTTGTTCAGGTTCGAGTACGTGGCCAGGGTCGTCGAGCCGGCCTTGACGGTCAGCTTGTCGTAGGCCGTCGAGGTGGTCGTCTCAGCCGTGCTGATGTTCACGTAGAAGCTCAGCGTCGCGTGGCTGCCGGCCGGGATGGTCACCGACTGCGAGGCCGAGTCGGTGTGGGTGGTGCCGTAGCCGTCGAGCCACGCGAAGTGCGTGCCCGAGTGTGCCGTGGCGGTGCCCGACGCGGTCGAGACGACGCCCGAGGTGGTCGTCCACGGCGCGGTGCCGCTCTCGAAGCCCGGGTTGCCCAGCAGCTGGCTGCCGCCGGTCGGCGGGGTGGTCGGACCGGTCGTCGGCGGGGTGGTCGGCGGCGTGGTGCCGCCGGTGCAGGTCGGCTCGCCGGACTGGGCCGGAACCGAGACCGCGGTCCAGGCCGCCTTGACCGTGTTGAACGCGGTGCAGTCGCCCGGGTACAGGTTCTTGGCCGCGGTCAGCGTCCAGACCCGGTACTTCAGGTACGACGAGCTGGAGGTCTTCAGCAGCATGGCGTTGTACATGATGGTGATGGCCTTCTGGATGCCGACGCCGGTCACCGAGGAGCTGTTGCACGTGGGGCTGGCGGGCTGGCCGTTGCCGCTGGTGCCCTGCGAGAGCAGGTAGAACCAGTGGTTACCGGGACCGGCCGCCGCGTGCACCTCCTCCGACGGGGTGCTGGAGGAGTAGCAGTTGTCGTCGCCGGCCAGCGACGGGTTGTACATGTAGCGGATCGGGCCGCTGCCGACCAGGTTGACCTCTTCGCCGACGGTGAAGTCCGGCGGGTCGTTCGGGTTGTTGGCGAACCACTCCGTCGCCGCGCCGAACGTGTCGGCCACGAACTCCTGGGTGCCGTTGCCCGAGATCGAGCCCGGGGTGTGGTCGTCGATGCCGTGGCCCAGCTCGTGGCCGACCACGTCGAACGAACCGATCCACTGCCCCTTGGAGTTGTACCCGATCTGCACCTGGGTGCCGTCGTAGTACGCGTTCTCCTCCTGGTCACCGACCCGCAGTGGCCAGGCGCCGCCGCTGCCGTCCTGCGCGTTGCGGCCGAGCCACTGCGACAGCATCTTGGTCTGGGTCTGCGCGACGTAGAGCGCGTCCACGCAGCCGGTCTCCCGGTCGGTGCCGACGCCGGTGCCCCAGTTGTTGTCGGGACCCGAGAAGGTCGTGTTGTTGGCCGCGTTCTGGCAGCTCAGGTTGGTCTCGCTGGGGTCCTTCATGGTGAACGTCGAACCGGACTGCGTGGTCTGCAGCGGGACACCCGAGCCGTAGATGAAGCCCGTGCCCGTGCCGGCCACGTCGGTGACGTGCTCCTGCGAGTGCAGGAACGCCCCGGTGTTCGCGTCGACGTCGATGGTCTGGCGGCTGGCGCCGTCGGACCCGGTGCCCCGGATCGTCGTCTCCCAGGCCAGGGCGGCGTTGCGACCCTCACCGGCGTAGACGACCAGGGCCGGGGTGCCCTCGACGCTGGTGACGGTCTTGAGCCGGCTCTCGGCCGTCTTCAGCGCGGCCGCCGAGCTGATCTTCGGCGTGACCGACGCGAGGTTGATGGGGCGGTCCTGGGCGACCGAGGTGGCCTTGACCGCACCCGAGTCGTCGGTGGCGATGACCATGTCGCCGCCGCTGACGTGCAGGCCCTTGAAGGTCCGGGAGTACGGCGTGTAGTGCAGGCCGTGGGAGACGGTCGGGACGCCGGCCACGAAGGCGTCGTCGGCGCTCGCCTGGAGGACGGCCGGTCGGGAGGCGACCAGGGCCGCGGCGCCGCTGGCGGCGTTCGCCGCGGCGGCCGACGGCGAGACGGGTTGGGCGGTTGCCGGTCCGGCCACCGCGACCATGGCTGACGCGGCCGCGGTACCGGCCGCCAGCGCGATGATCAGAGGGGTTCGACGTTTCACGCGGGTGCTCCTTCCCCGCCCGGGGGTTTGGGGCGGGCTCAGCTCCCGGCCGACGTTGCGTCGTGCCGGGACTACCTGAGACGAGACGCTAGGCATCGATGACCTTCTCCGAAATGGGGAAAACCCTTGCGCCCGTGACGAGGGCGTACTCCCCGGGGAGTACGCCGGATGTAGCCCCCGGATGGACGCGCTCGCGGAGCGTGCGCGCGAGGATTTCCGGCATGACTGAGCGTGAGTTTCGATTCGGAGTCGTGGTCGGCCGCACCCCGTCCGGCACCGGCTGGGCCGGTCTGGCCCGCCGGGCCGAGGAGCTGGGCTACGACACGCTGCTGGTGCCCGACACCCGCAACACGCTGGCGCCGTTTCCGGCGCTCGCCGCGGCCGCGGCCGCCACCACCACCCTGCACGTCGGCACCTACGTGCTGAGCGTCCCCAACCGCACCCCGGGCCTGGTGGCCTGGGAGTCCGAGACGCTACAACAGCTCAGCGACGGCCGGTTCGAGCTCGGGCTGGGCGGCGGCCGGCCGGGGGCGGAGAACGACGCCGCCGCGGTCGGCGCCGATTTCGGTACGCCCGGGGAGCGCCTCAACCGCGTCGCCGACGTCATCGACGCCGTCAGCAAACTCGACCGGCCGCCCCGGGTCCTGGTCGCCGCGGGCCGCCCGAAAATGTTGCGCCTGGCCGCCGAACGGGCCGACACCGTCGCGATGGGTCTCGCGCCGAAGACCACGGAACCGGAGCTCGCGCGTACGGTCGAAGCGCTCCGCGCCGCCGCGGGTGACCGGGCCGCCGACCTCGAGTTGCACCTCAACCTGGCGGCGGTCGCCGCCGACCCGTCGGAGTTCCCGGCCTACCTGGAGCGGATGGTCGGCGGCGACCCGCGCGAGATGGCCGAGCGCGGCGCGATCTCGCTGCTCACCGGCTCGCCGGAGCGGATCGCCGACACCCTCTGCCGCCGGCGCGAGGAGTTCCACGTCTCCTACCTCGGCGTCAACGGCCAGTTCATGGAGCAGTTCGCCGAGGTCATCGAGGTGCTGAAGAAGTGATCAGCACGCGTGATGGCAGGCCTGGAGACCGAGCAGAGTCTGGTGGAGGTCGGCCAGCCGGTCGGCCGGCAGCCCGTGCACGGTGTTGTGCAGCTGGTCCGGATCCGCCTGGTGGTCGTAGTACTCCCGGTTGCCGTCGGCGTATTCGACGTAGGTGTAGCCGGTCGTGCGGATCGCCTCGTAGCTGGTCGGGTTGCCGCTGTTCGGCGCCGGGTGATCGGGGTCCTTCGGGTCGTTGTCCGGCCCGTGGTGCTCGATGAGCGCGGCCGTCCGCCAGTTCGCGGGCGGTGACCCGGCGAGCAGAGGGACGAGGCTCTGCCCGTCGACGTCGGCGGGCGCGGTGACTCCGGCCAGCGCGTCGAAGGTGGGCCGCAGGTCGATGTTCTCGGCCGGCTTGCTGACCGAGGCCGGCCGGACGCCGGGGCCGGCCATCACGAGCGGCACCTGGATGTCGGTGTCGAAGGCGGTCTGCTTGCCCGGGTTCAGCCGGTGCTCGCCCATGTGATAGCCGTTGTCCGAGGTGAACACCACGACCGTGTGGTCGGCGACGCCTGCCCGGTCGAGCGTGCTCTCGAGCGATCCGATCATCCGGTCGACCGCCTGCACCGCCTGCACCCGCTTGCGGAAGGCGGTGTCGATCGCGCTCTGCTCGGCGCCGGTCAGCGGCGCCCGGTCGGCGAGCCAGGCCGGCGGGTCGGCCGGCAGCACGTCGTAGGCGGCGGTCCGGGGTGCTTTAAGCCCGGGGAACTTGTCTTTGTCCTGGTCGGCCGGTGTGTAGGGTGCGTGTGGCGCGAACGTGGCCACTTCGACCAGGAACGGCTTCCCGGCGCTCACCGAGCCGGTGATGAAGCTGCTTGCCTTGGCGCTCACCACGTCGGTCAGGTAGGCGGCCGGCGAGTGGTCGTAGTGCTGGATCTGTCCGTTCGACAGCAGGTTGTAGTTGTACTCGGGGTAGCCGTTGCCGGCCACGTCCCACTCGGTCCAGCCCGGCGGCACGTACTTGTCGCCGGGCAGGTAGCCGTTGAGATATTTGCCCATCATCGCGGTGCGGTAGCCGGCGTGCTGGAGGTCGGTGGCGAAGGTCGAGCTCTCCTCGCCGCGCGACTTGAACGTCTGGAAGCCGCCGTCCTTTCCGCTGTTGGTATAGACGCCGGTGTCGTGCGGGAACCGCCCGGAGAAGATCGACGACCGGGACGGGCAACACAGCGAGTCGGTGACCGTGTAGTTGGCGAACGTCGTGCCCCGCTTCTCCAGGGCGATGACGTGCGGCATGTACTGCACCAGGTTCATCGACAGGTCGTCGGTGAGCACCATGACGATGTTGGTCTTCGAGGGCCTGGGAGCGGGTCCGGTGGAATGCGAACAACCGGCGACCAGGCTCAGGGCGGCGGCGACAGCCACGAATCGACGGATCATGATGCGAACGGTAGGGCGCCCGTGGCCGCCCCACCGTTCGAGTCAGGTAAGCGTTGTGTCAGCTGTGCGAGACGGTGAGGGTGTAGAACTTCACCTTCGCGCCGTTGGACGTGCTGTCGGACGACGACTGGTTGTACGAGCCGGCCTTGAAGTACTGCTTGTACGCGTTGAACGAGGTCGGGATCGAGTAACTGGTCCTGGCCCCGTTCACGGTCAGGTTGATCTTGTTGCCGGTCACGTTGATGACGTACGTGAAGTGGGCGCCGATCGCCACGTTGGTGATGTAGTGCAGCGTCTGGCCACCGTCGGGCGAGTTCTCGGTGCCCAGATAGATGTCGCCGTTGCTGTGGTAATAGAGCTCGAGCAGCGGCTTGGTCGACGATCCGCCGCTGCCCAGGTGCACCTGGCCGACGCAGACGTTCTTGGTGACCGAGACGACCCGCAGTTCGGCGCTGAGGGTGTGGTTGCCGGCCAGCGTCCAGTCGGCCGCGCTGCCGTTGGAGTTCATCTCGCGCAGCTCGGACCGGGCGTAGTTGGAGTTCGGCGTGGTCACGCCCTTCTCCGGCGCCCAGAACGTCATCGAGCCGTCGTTCTTGTCGGTCCAGAAATAGGCCGGGTTGGAGTAGCCACTGGCCCCTTTGAGCTGGGCCGGCTGGATCGTCGTCGGCGCGCCGGGGGAGCCGACCGGGAGCTGGAGCTGCCAGATCGCCAGGTTGAAGTTGCCGCCGGGGGAGACGTCGGGGTTGAGCGTGGTCGCGGCGGACGATTCGGTGATGCCGACGACGCCGAGGGTGCTGACGACGGCCGCGGTGAGTGCCGACGTGAGTACGGTTCTTCTCTTCATGGGGATGACCTCGTAGCCACTTGGGGGATTGGCAAGAGGCCTAACAGTAAATCCGCTTTTCTATTGGCTGTCAACGGGCTGATTGGGAAACCACCAGCTGTCATTGTCCACATATGTGGCTATCCCACAATGCAGCGGCCGCGACCTGGTGAAATGCTGCCACTTATGGAAGCGAAACACATCTCCGCGCGCGGAATCACGCAGCAAATTCTGGTATCCGGACCGGCCGACGGCACCCCGGTTCTCCTGATCCACGGCAACTGCTCGTCGGCCGCATTCTGGGAGCCGCTGGCCCGGCACCTGCCGCCGACCCTCCGGTTGATCGCACCCGATCTGCGGGGCTACGGCGGCTCGGAGGCGGCGCCGGTCGACGCGACCCGCGGGCTGAGTGACTTCGCCGACGACGTGGCGGCGGTGCTCGACACCCTCGCGGTGCGGGAGCCCGTCGTGGTGGCGGCCCACTCGATGGGCTGCGGCGTGGCCATGCGGCTCCTCGTCGACCACCCGGCCCGCGTCAAGGCCCTGTTCCTGGAGGCGCCGGTCAGCCCGTACGGCTTCGGCGGCACCCGGGACCTCGACGGCACCCCGACCACCCCCGACTTCGCGGGCACCGGCGGCGGCACCGGCAACCCCGACTTCGTCCGGCGCCTGGCCGAGGGCGACCGCAGCCCCGACGGCCCGACCAGCCCGCTCGGCGTGCTGCGCACCGCCTATGTGGCCGACCCGGCCTCACTCGGCGACGACGAGCAACTGCTGCTCGACACCGTCCTGTCGACCCGGACCGGCGACGACAACTACCCGGGCGACAGCACGCCGAGCGAGAACTGGCCCGGCATGGCACCCGGCGGCCGGGGCGTCCTCAACACGATGGCCCCCAACCACTTCCGGATCGCCGAGGACCTGGTCGCGGTCCCGGCGAAGCCTCCGGTGACCTGGGTACGCGGCGACCGCGACGTGATCGTCTCCGACACCTCGCTGTTCGACCTCGCCTACCTCGGGCAGTTGGGAGTCGTTCCGGGCTGGCCGGGCGCCGAGGCCTGCCCGCCCCAGCCGATGATCGGCCAGACCCGGGCCGTCCTCGAGCGCTACGCGGCGGCCGGCGGTGCCTATCGCGAGGTCGTCTACCCGAATTGCGGCCACTCGCCGCACATCGAGTTCCCGGCCGAGGTCGCCACCGAACTGCTCCGGCTCGTATAACTAGACCTGGCGGTTGCGGCCGGCCGCGAGGCCGGCCAGCAGCTGCGGTACGAGCAGCGCGATGCTGAGCGCCAGCGGCACCCGCCAGCCGCCGCTCCGGTCGTGCAGGAAGCCGATCAGGATGGGCCCGGGGATCGCGATCAGATAGCCGACGCCCTGGGCGAACGCCGACAGCCGCACCACGGTCGCCGGCGTGCTGCCGCGCAGGGCGATCATCGTCAGCACGAGCGGGAACGCCGCGTTCGAGATGCCGAGCAGCACCGCCCAGAGCCACGGCGCGGCGGCCGGCGACCACCACATGCCCGCCCACCCGGCCATCCCGGCGACCGCCAGGCCCGCGGCGAGGCCGCTCTGGCTGTGCATGCGGCCGGTGATCGCGGAGAGCAGGAACGACATCGGCACGGCGAGAACCGAGGCGACCGCGAACAGCAGGCCGGCCTCCTCGGCCGAGATGCCGGCGTCCCGGAACATCTGGGGCAGCCAGCCGATGATCACGTAGGCCCCGGTCGCCTGGAGGCCGAAGAACACGGCCAGTGCCCACGCGACGGGACTGCGGCTGACACGTACGTCGGGAGCCGGCGCCTCCTGGCGTACCTCGCCGGCCCGGTCCCGTAGCAGCGGGAACCAGGACGGCAGCGCGATCAGTGAGATCACCGCCCAGCAGGCCAGGCCGAGCCGCCAGCCGCCGAACGCGTGGCTGACCGGGACGGTGGCCGCCGCGGCGATGCTCGCGCCCGCGTTGAGCGCGACCGAGTAGAACCCGGTCATCGCGCCGACCCGGTGCGGGAACTGCTCCTTAACGATCACCGGGAGCAGCACGTTGACCACCGCGATGCCGCCCAGTGCGACGACGCTGAACAACAGGAACAGGGCGGTGTCGGGAGCGTACGGGCGGACGATCAGGCCGACCGTGAGCAGGGCCAGGCCGGCCATGATCACCCGGGCGGCGCCGATCCGCCGGGCCAGGCGCGGCGCGGCCAGGCCGAAGACGGCGAAGCACAGCACCGGCACCGAGGTGAGCAGGCCGGCCACGGTGCCGCTCATGCCGAGCGCGTCGCGGATCTCGTCGAGCACCGGACCGACGCTGGTCACGGCGAGCCGGAGGTTGAACGCGGCGAGCAGCACGGCCACCACGGCGATCAGGCGGGTGCGGCCCTTCGGCGGTTCCTCGATCAGAACCGCATGATCATCGCTGGTCTGCACTAACCGCTTCCTGCTCGCGCTCGATCTGCTGGTTCCACTCGCGCTTGGACGACTGCCAGCCGTCCTCGTTGAGGCCGCGGCGCCAGTAGCCGGAGATCGACAGTTGGTCGAGCGGGATGCCCCGCTCCTTGCGCAGGAACGAGCGGATGTCCTTGACGAAGTTGGCCTCGCCGTGCACGAACGCGTGCACCCGGCCCTCGGGGAACGCCAGCCCGCGGATCGCGCTCGGCAGGGTCGAGCCGACCGGCGCGTCGCCCCGGTGGATCCACGTGACGTGCGCGTCGGCCGTGGTCGGCAGCGGCTGCTCCTCGGCCGGGCCGGCGACCTCGATGAACGCGTGCACCAGGGCGCCGGCCGGCATGCCGCCGAGCGCGGCCGAGATCGCCGGCAGCGCGCTCTCGTCGCCGGCCAGCAGGTGCCAGTCGGCGGCCGGGTTGGGCGCGTAGCCGCCGCCCGGGCCCATGAACCGCACCGGGTCGCCGGGCTGGGCCGCGGCCGCCCAGGGGCCGGCGATGCCCTCGTCGCCGTGCACCACGAAGTCGATCCACATCTCGGGCACCTCGGGCCGCCACCGGCGGATCGTGTAGGTGCGCACGACCGGCCACGACTCGGCCGGCATGGTCTCGCGGATCGCGCCCATGTCGAACGGTTCCGGATAGGTCACGCCGGGACGCCCGAAGAGGATCTTGACGTAGTGGTCGGTGCAGGAGCCGGCCTCGATGCGCCGCAGCGCCTCGCCGCCCACGACCACCCGGACCATGTGCGGGGTGAGCTGCTCCACCCGGGTGACCTCGGCCTGGGTCACCGGACGGGACGGCCTGTTCGCCATGGAAGTCCTCTTCCTCGAGGGGGTCTCTCGAACTCGGTAAGGCTACCCTCACGGCCCAAGCCGCCGGCGTGACCTCGAACACGAAGGAGGGCGGCCCGGAAATCCGGGCCGCCCTCATCAAGAGGTTCGCGGGTTACCCCTGCCAGTTGCCGCCGGTGGGCCGCCGGCGCCGGGTCATCGCCAGGACGACCAGGCCGACCAGCAGGATGACCGCGCCGGCACCGACGAAGGCCATCGTGTTGCTGCCGGTCAGGGCGAGCGGGCCGCTCGACTTGGCCGCCGGGGGGTTGGCGACGTTCTTCAGGTCCTCGCCCTTGACGCCCGAGTTCGGGACACCGTCGTCGTTGGAGTAGGCGTAGTCGCCCGCCGCCGCTGAGCTGCTGCTCGCCTTCGGCTTCGCGGCCTTCGTCGTCGGGGTCACGTCCGGCGTGTTGCTGTCGCTCGCGTCGTTGTCGCTCTGGGCGTCTTCCGTACGCGTCGACTTCTCCGGCTCATCGGCCTTGGTGGAGCCGGTGGTGGAGGACTTGGTCGCGTGGGAGTCGGACGGCTTGGTCGTGGCCTTCGTGGTCGGGGCCTTGGTGCCCGGAGTGAAGTCGTCCTTGGTGGTCGGACCGGTCGTGCTCGTCCCGCCGTTGTCGTTGCCACCCTGGGCCGGAGGCTTCGTGGTCGGCGCGGTCGTCGCGCCCTTGCCGCCGCCGGTGTTGCCCGTGCCACCGTTGTTGTTGTTCCCGCCCGTGTTCCCGGTGTTCCCAGCGGTGTTGCCGGTGTTGCCACCGGTGTTCCCGGTGTTTCCGCCCGTGTTACCCGTGTTGCCGGTGTTCCCGCCCGTGTTGCCCGTGTTCCCACCGGTGTTACCAGTGTTGCCACCGGTGTTGCCGTTGTTGCCGCCACCGTTGTTGCCGCCGTTGTCGCCGGCCGCCTTCACGGTCAGGCGGACCGCGTCGATGCTCGGGGTCTGGTTGGCGCGCTGCATCATCGGGATGCGGTGCGAGCCGTCACCGGCCCACGAGGCGCACTGCGCGGTGCCCGTCGTCGGCAGGCCCGGCACCTGGATGGTCACGACGTCCGGCGTCTTGCCGCCCTTGCTGTCCTCGGTCGCCACGAAGAACGCGGGAACCGGCGACGGGTCGGGGGCCTCGTCGGTGTTCGGCAGCATGCGGCACGAGGTGTGGAAGTGGCCGCGCTCGATGCCGTCCTTGAGGACCGAGCTCTCGACGTAGTAGCCGCCCGCGCCGGCCGCGAGGAAGCGGTCCCGGATCAGGTTGCGGGTGCTGACCTTGAGCGTGAAGGGCGTGTTCACCGTGACCGAGGTCGGCGCGTCGGTGATCAGGAGCGACGGGTTGTTGGCCGCGCTGCCGACCTCACCGAACTCGGTGGAGACGCAGCGGTCGCCGTCCTGGAAGCCGGCGTGCGGCGGCAGCGTGCTGTCGACGCAGGTGTCGGTCAGGATCGTCTGGCCGTTGACGACCTTGCCGGCGTCACTTCCGGCGGGCTTGTCGTTGGTGGCGGCGTTGGAGATCGTCGTGAAGGCGACGACGGCGCCCAACGCGGCGACCACCGCGCCGACCGCGAGCATCCGGCGGTTGCCCCCGGACGAGGCGGCCGCACGACGGTAGGCGGACCTGCGCATGCGATACCTCTTCTTTGAAGACTCATCCGGCCCTTGATTCCCGCCGGCTCCCAGACGGTATGAGCCGGCCCGCGGAAATGCAATTCACGCTGGAGAATTGATGAATTCTTAGCCGGAACTTAAGGAAGAAATATGGGATCGGGCCCGAACCCCGGGCATCATCCGTTCGGATGATGTCGAGGGTTCACCAAGATCGCGAAAAACTAGGCTGAGCAGGCCATCTTTCTCGAGGCCTGTCGCGGCACGGTCACGCACCGAGAAATGTAGTGCATAACCGGCCGGCCGTGGCTGGGAGGAACCTAGGAATCGCCGGGTGGCGTTCCGGTCGCTCCCGAGAATCGATTATCGGAGCAATTCCGGTGCCATTTCCACCGTCCGAACGGGTGGGTCTGCGGACGCGCGGGCCATGGTGAAACCGATTCGCGGCCGAGGGTCGGCGACTGGTTCGATCGCCGTCTAGGAGAAAGATTTCCAGGTTTCGACCGGTGAGTCCGATTTGGGGTAAATAGTCGAGACTCGCTCACGCGGCTCTGCAGGCTGGCCTACCTTATGGCACGTCCGACTTGGGACAATCCATCCGAATTGGAGCCTAGAACCGTGTCCTCTTCACGTTTCTCCAGAATTATCCGTGGCGGTCTGACGACCGTCCTCGCGCTCGGCATAGCGGCCACCGCCGCACCGGCCGGCGCGCTCGCGGCCGGCGACGGCAATCCGCTGGTCGACTTCCCGTCCTTCAACGGCGCGTCCCGGATGCTCGACCGCAACGGCACGGCCGACATCATCATCCCGGCCGGCCAGCGACACCAGCGCATCCTGCGGCTGACCACGGGCGGCTTCCGCCAGGCCGGCTCGGCGTGGGCCAAGCCCAAGATCGACCTCAGCCAGTCGTTCGAGTCGACGTTCAAGGTCTACCTGCACCACTCCGACCCGGGCGCCGACGGCATCGCCTTCCTGGTGCAGACCGAAGGGCCGCGGGCGCTCGGCGGCTGGGGCGGCGGCCTCGGCTACCGCGGCATCAAGCGCAGCGTCGCGGTCGAGTTCGACACGTTCCAGAACTCGCCCGACCCCAACAACAACCACCTCGCGGTGGTGCTCGACGGCAATCCGGACGTGCACACCGCGGTCGGCACCCCGTCGATGCCGCTCTACGGCCGGCCGTTCTACGCCCGGGTCGCCTACGACGCCCCGGCGAAGACCTTGTCGGTCTACGTGAAGGCGTTCCGCGCCGGGTCGCCCGAGCAACTGGTCCTGCAGCAGCCCATCGACCTGGCCACCGCCGCGGGCGGGTCGTCGGCCTGGATCGGTTTCACCGCCGGGACCGGCACCGAGCTGTCGAAGCAGGACATCTACTCCTGGTCGGTTCAGGGCGCCGAGGCCTGACAAGGGTGGCCGCCGGTGCCCGAAGGCCGGCACCGGCGGCCCGTACGACCGTCCGCGCACCACGAATCTGGGAGATGAACCATGTCTACGGTCCCCTACGTTCGCCCGTTGACCGGGGCGGGGCCCGAACCGCCGGAGGAGCTCGCCGCGGCGAGTGAACCCCTGGTCAGCGTCATCATTCCGGCGCTCAACGAGGCCCGGAACCTGCCCCACGTGATGGCCCGGCTGCCCGAGGTCGACGAGGTCATCCTGGTCGACGGCGGCTCGACCGACGACACCGTCGACGTCGCCTGCCGGCTGATGCCCGGCATCCGGGTCGTGCGGCAGAACCGCCGGGGCAAGGGCAACGCCCTGGCCTGTGGATTCGCGGCGGCGACCGGGGACATCCTGGTCATGATCGACGCGGACGGGTCGACCGACCCGTCGGAGATCCCGGCCTTCCTGGCCGCGCTGCGCGGGGGTGCCGACTTCGCCAAGGGCTCCCGGTTCCGGGACAGCGGCGGCAGCGCCGACATCACCCGCGTCCGCCGGCTCGGCAACCGTTTCCTCAACCTGCTGGTCAACATCCTGTTCGGCACCCGCTACACCGATCTCTGCTACGGCTACAACGCGTTCTGGGCGCACTGCCTGGACGCGTTCGACCTCGACAGCACCTCGCCCCTGCCGGCCGGCGACGGACGTCTGTGGGGCGACGGCTTCGAGATCGAGACCCTGCTGACCCTGCGCGCCGCCCGGGCCCGGCTCGGGATCGTGGAGGTGCCCAGCTACGAGCATCTCCGCCTGCACGGGGAGAGCAACCTCAACGCGATCTCCGACGGCCTGCGCGTACTGCGTACGATCGCCCGGGAATGGCCGCGCAAGCGGGCCGCCCACCGGGTCGGCCGCAAAGCCCGAGGCCTCCTCCGGTGAGGGTCGGCGTCGTCGTCAACGCCTATCACCCCGACGTCGGGGGCGTGGAGACCCACGTCCGCCGCCTGGCCGCCGGCCTGGTCGCGGCCGGCGACGAGGTCGAGGTGCTCACCCAGCACGCGATCGCGGCCCAGGAACAGCTCGACGGCGTGCTCGTACGCCGTTTCCCGCTCACCGTGCGGGCCGCCGACTACCGGTTCTCGGCCGCCCTCTGGCAGTGGCTGCGCGCCCACGCCGGCCGCTACGACCTGCTGCATGCCCACAGTTATCACTCGCTGGCTGCGCTGCCGGCCGCACTCACCAACCGCACGCCGCTCGTCTTCACGCCGCATTATCACGGCACCGGGCACAGCCGGCTCCGAGCCGCGCTGCACCCGATCTACCGTCCGGTCGGGCGGCGGATCGTCTCCCGGTCGAGCCGGATCATCTGCGTCACCCGGGCCGAACGTGACCTGGTCGTCCGGCACTTCCCGGCCGCCGGCGGGCGGATCGTGGTGATCCCGAACGGCACCGACCCGGCGCCCGAGGCCGCCTCGGCGCCCGAGCCCGGACCGTCGCCCCGCATCCTCTGCGTGGGACGCCTCGAGCGCTACAAGCGGGTCGACCGGATCCTGCGCGCGCTCACCCACCTGGACGCCGACCACCGGCTCGACGTCGTCGGCACCGGCCCCGCCCGGCCGGAGCTCGAGAACCTGACCCGCCGGCTCGGCCTGACCGACCGGGTCACCTTCCACGGTCGGCTGACCGACCACGCGTTCGCGGCCGCGATAGCCGGCGCCTCGGCCGCCGTGTCGGCGTCGGCCCACGAGGCGTTCGGCATGGCCGTGGCCGACGCGATCGCGGCCGGCATCCCGACCGTGGCGTCGTTCATCCCGGCCCACCGCGAGCTGGCCGTGCTGGCCGGTTCGGGCGTGAAGCTCTGGCTGGTCAACCCGGACGACGAGGCGGCGCTGGCCGGTGCGCTGCGCCGGGCGGTCGGCACCGATCGGGCGGAAAACGCGGAAAGCCCCCTGCCGTCGTGGGCCGATGTTGTTGCCTCGACCCGGCAGGTGTACGCGGCCGTCGCCCCGCGCGTACGAGTGATCGAACAGAGTGGTGCGGGAGTTCCCAACTGATGACCCTAATTTCGGGGAAGCTTCCCGGCACGGTCGTCCTGGCGGTCGCGGGGGCCGCCGGGACGTCCCTGATCGTGACGTCCTACCGCCTCGCGGAATGGCAGCACGGCTCGCCGTTCCCGCTGTTCTGGCTCGGCCTGCTGCTGTTCGCGGTGCCGGCGATCGCGGTCGCCGGCCGGCGGGACGTCAGCCCGTCGGTCCGGCTCGGCGTGCTCGTCGGCTACGCCGCCTTCACCTACCTGCCCAAGCTGCTCCGCAACCCGGACGGCCCGCTCTACCACGACGAGTTCGCCCACTGGCGGCAGAGCCAGGAGATCCTGACCGACGGGCGGCTCTTCGAGACCAACCCGATCGTCCGGGTGATCGGCGACTTCCCCGGCCTGCACGCGACGGTCGCCTCGATCGCCGCGCTGGCCGGCATCTCGGTCTGGCAGGCCGCGCTGGTCGTGCTGGTGCTCGCCCACGTGCTGGTCGTGCTCGGCGTCGCGGTGCTCGCCGGCGACCTGTGGGGCAACCCCCGGGTGGCCGCCGTGGCCGCGGTCATCTACAGCCTGAACAGCTCGTTCCTCTTCTTCGACACCCAGTTCGGCTACGAGTCGCTCGCCATCCCGCTGCTGATCTGGACCCTGGTCACGTTGCTGCGGGCGCTGCGGGCGTCGTTGCGGGCGGCTCGGCTCGGCTGGTCGGCCCTCACGCTGCTGCTGGCCGGGGCGACGATCGCGACCCACCACCTGACGGCGCTGTGGCTGATCGGCGTCATGCTGCTGGTCTCGACTGTCCTCAGCGTACGGTCGTTTCGCTCGGTCGCCACCGCGACCGCCTGGGCCCTCACCGGAGCCACCGCCGCGCTCGTCGCGGCGTGGCTCATCTGGGTCTCGCCGCGCACCGCCGGCTACCTCGACCCCTACTTCGGGCAGGCCCTCGACCAGGCCGCCGGCATGGCCGGCAAGCACGGCTCGGGCAGCCGCCAGCTGTTCAGCCAGTCGATCGCCCCGTGGTGGGAGCGGGCGGCGGCGTTCGTGGCCCCGCCGATCGCCATGCTCGGCATGGGGCTCGCCGTCATCCGCCTGTGGCGCGACCGGTCGGGCGGGCCCGTCGACCGCTCCGCCCGGCTGAGCCTGCTGATCCTCGGTTCGCTCTACTTCCCGGCCGCGCTGCTGATCCTGACCCCGTCGGGGGCCGAGGGCGCACGGCGGTCGTGGGCGTTCAGCTATCTCGGGATCGCGCTGGTCGTCGCGCCGGTCGTCGGCGCCCTGCTCAACCGCTTCCGGTTCATCGCCGGCGGCCTGCTCGCCGTGACGACGGTCCTGCTGGTCGGCAACGTCGCGGCCGGCATGAACCCGTCCTACCGCTTCCCCGGCCCGCCCGCCTTCGGCTCCGACACCCGGGCCGCCTCCCCGGAGATGCTGGCCGCCTCGGCCTGGTTGCGCCGCACCCAGGGCCGCGACCTGCGCATCGTCGCCGACCGCTACTCCGGCCTGATCTTCGGCTCCTACGGCGGACAGGACCCGGTCACCGGCTCCGGCACCTTCCCGACCTACGACCTCTATCTGGCCGAGCCCGGCCGGCCGATCTCCGCCCCGCTGCTCAGCCAGCTCCAGTCGTGGCGCTTCGGCTATCTCGTCGTCGACCGGCGGATGGCCCTCGAGGTGCCCGACATCAAGATCTATTTCGAGACCAACGAGCCGATCCCGCACGGCGACCGGCCCGCGTTCACGCTCGCCCAGCTCACCAAATTCGACTCGCTGCCGTGGACCATCAAGATCTACGACAGCTCGGACGTGGCGATCTACCGATTCGACTTCGGCTCGCTGCGGGCGAGCGCTTCCGGAGGTACGCCGTGAAAACCGCCCACCTCCTGGCGGCCACCTACCCGATCCTGGCCGTCCTGGCCTTCGCGCCCGCCGTGCCGGTGCTGTCGTCCGTGCTCTGCCTGACCGCGGTGCTGGCGGTCGGCGCGCTGTGGACGCGGGCCCTGATCCGGGAGCCGCTCACACCGGTGGCTCGCCTGGGGTTGACGGTGGTCGCGGGCTTGATCTCGCTGCCCTTGACCGCGCTGGTCCTCTACGTCATCGGCTTGCGCATCGAGGGCCGCGCTCTGGCCGCCGGGCTGGCGGTGCTGGCGACCGCGCTTGGGGCCTATGCGATCGCCGGCAAGCCGGTTGACCCACCCGCTGACCCGCCCGCTGACCCGCCCGCTGACCCGCCCGCTGACCCGCCCGCTGACCCGGCCCACCCCGGTCACTGGGTGGGGCCAGTTGAGCACGGGGGTACGACAAAAACGCCACGACTGTCCACCGCCGCGGCGATCGGCGTGCCGGTGGTGCTCGCGCTGCTCATCGGGGGCACGGCGACGGTCGTCTACCAACGGCTGCCCCACCCGGCTGAGCCCGGCTACACCAGCCTCGCGCTCGCGGGCTGGGCCGCCGGGATCGCCGGACCGGTGGCGATTCCCCGGGCCGGGCTCGAGGTGCCGCTCGAAGTGAGCAGCGCGGGCGAGCCCGAGGCGACCGCCGACCTGCTGGTGCGGATCGGCGACCGCGCGGCGGCCCCGAGCCGGCCGGTCGCGGTCACCGCCGGTACCCGGGCGCTTCGCGTACACGTCCCCGCCCCGGCGGACGGATGCCTGCATCCCATCCGGATCAGCCTCGGCGCCGCGAGCACCGTCTTCTACGGCCGCGGCCCGTTCCCGGCCCGCCTCGTCACGCGCCGGGGCCCGGTCCCATGCTGAGGGCGGCCGCCCGGCGGGTGGCGGGCGACTCGCTGGCCCGCAACAGCGTGCTCATCATGGCGAGCACGGTCGGGACGAGCGGCCTCGGCTACCTGTTCTGGATGGTCGCCGCCCGCGGCCTCGCGCCCAGCGCGGTCGGCGCGGCCACCGCACTGATCTCGGCCGCGACCGTCGTCAGCATGCTGTCCAATCTGGGGATCGGGCACATGTTCATCCAGCGGCTGCCCGGCACCCCGGCCGCCGTCTGGTCGCGGATCGTCAGCGGCGGTCTGCTGATCGGGTGCGCGGCCACCGCGCTGACCGCCACCGCGGCCGCGATCCTGCTGCCGCGGCTGGCCGGGAACTTCGCGGTTCTCAGCGCGCCGGCCCTGATCGCCACCGCGGTCGCGCTGACCGCGTCGACGCTGCTCGACTACGTTTTCGTCGCGCACCGGGCGAGCCACGGCATGCTCTGGCGCAACCTGGCCCTCGCCGCTGGCAAGGTGCTGGCTCTGCCGGCCCTGACCGGTCTCGGCCTGCACGACTCGAACGCCGTTCTGCTCGCCTGGACGCTGCCCTCGATCGCCGTCACCGCGGTCACGCTCGCGGTCAGCCCCTCGAGGCTGCGGGCCGGTGCACGACTCACCGGCGCCAGGCTGGGCCGGGAGGTGAAGCACGTCCGCGCCGCACTGAGCGGCCACCACCTGATCAACCTGGCCCAGGCCGGCCCGGGCGCGCTGCTGCCGGTTCTGGTCACGGCCCGGCTCGGGGCGAGCGCCAACGCGCACTTCTACGTGGCCTGGATGACGGCGTCGGTGCTGTTCATGGTCTCGCCCGCGGTCGCGTCGGCGTTCTACGCCGAGCGCAGCCACGTGGGAGCTCGACCAGCGCCGCTGCGGAAGGCCGCCACCGTGGTGCTGGCCGTCATCGGCGCGCCCGCGATCGTCCTCTTCGTCGCCGGCGACGAGATCCTCGGCCTGTTCAGCAGCGGCTACGCGACCGGTGGTGGACTCCTCCTCAAGATCCTCGTGATCGCCGCGATCCCCGACGCCATCACCAACCTGGCCGTAGCCCACTGGCGCTCCCGCCGCGAGTTCCGCCGCTGCCTGCACCTCAACCTGGTGATGGCCTCGACCTGCCTGGCCCTGACCTGGTTCTGGCTGCCCGGCCTGGGCATCGCCGCGGCCGGCCTGGCCTGGCTGGCCGGCGAGTTCGCGGGCGCGCTGCTGGTCACCGTCTCGGCTCTGACCGGCCGAAACGGCCGGCGGTCCCGCTTCGTGCTGCGACACCGGGCCGCCCCGCGGGACCACGCCGTGAGCCGGCCGGCCGCCCGGGCGACCGGGCGCCCGCCGAAGTCCCGCCCCGCCTCGCGCCGCAAGGAGGCGTCCGTCCGATGAGGATCCTGCAGCTCGCCAACCTCTATGCCCCCCTGATCGGCGGCCTCGAGCGCAGCGTCGCCACCAGCAGCGAGGAACTGATCCGGCGCGGCCACGAGGTCACCGTGCTCACGCTGGCCACCCCGGCCGCCCCGCAACGACGCGCGACGATCCGGGGCGTCGAGGTCATCCGCGTCCCGGGCATCGCCACGACCGTGCTGCCCCGCCTCAACCAGGACCCGCACAGGCCCTTCCACCCGACCGCCCCCGACCCCGTCACCACGAGGGCGATCGGCCGGGCGCTGCGCGCGAAGGCGTACGACGTGGTCCACAGCCACGACTGGCTGATGTACAGCTATCTGCCCCTGCATCGCGGGCGCGCCGGACGGCCGCACGTGCACACCGCCCACGACTACGGCCTGCTCTGCGCCCGGAAGACCCCGACACCGGACTGCGCCGGTCCGCGGCTGAGCCGCTGCATTCCGTGCGCCGCCGGCCAGTACGGCATGCCCAAGGCCGCCGTCCTCGCCACGGCGCTCCGCTCCCACCGCCACCGGGGCATCGACCTCGTCACCGCCATCTCGCCCGCGGTCGCCGATTCCCTACGGGGCGCGCGCCTGCCCGGCGACGTGCCGATCAGAACCATCTCGAGTCTGGTCCCGGACGGCCTCGACGACCTGGCCCGGAGCGCCCCGCGCCCACCCTGGCTGCCCACCACGCCCTACCTGCTGTTCGTCGGCGCGCTCGGCCCGCACAAAGGCATCGACGTGTTGTTCACCGCGTACCGGAAGCTCCGGGCCGGATGGCAGGGCGGCGAGCCGGCACCGCGCCTGGTCTGCCTCGGCACCGCGAGGCCGGACACGCCGGACGTGCCGGAGGGCGTGGTGATCCGCCACGACGTGCCGCACGCCGAGGTGATGGCGGCCTGGCACGGCGCGGCGATCGGGGTGGTGCCGTCGCTCATGGAGGCGATGGGGCAGGTCGCGGTCGAGGCCCTGCTGGCCCGGACCCCGCTGATCGCCTCCCGCACCGGCGGCCTGGCCGACGTGGTGCGCGACGGGGAGAGCGGCCTGCTGGTGCCGCCCGGCGACGCGGACGCCCTGCACGCCGCGATCGTGCGGCTGCTCACCGAACCCGGCCTGGCGCGGCGGCTGCGCGCCGAGGGCCACCGGCGCGGGCTCGACTTCACGGCCGCGCGCGTCGTCCCGCAGATCGAGGAGGCCTACCGTGAGTGCATCGCCAACGCCAACCGATGAGCCAACGTCAACCGATGAGCCAACGCCAACCGATGAGCCGACGCCCATCGATGAGCCGCGCATCGTCGTCGTCGGTTCGGGCTGGCACTTCCTGTCCGGGATCAGCTACTACACCTGCCGGCTGAGCAACGCGCTCGGGGAACGGTTCGACGTCGGGGCGGTCCTGATGCGCCGGCTGCTGCCGAAACGTCTCTATCCCGGGCGGGCACGCGTCGGGCAGCGGCTCAGCGATCTGCGCTACGAGGTGCCGGTCTTCGACGGCGTCGACTGGTTCGCGATCCCGAGCCTGCTGCGGGCCATCCGATTCGTCGGCCGGCGCCAGCCCGACGTGCTGGTGCTCCAGTGGTGGACCGGCACGGTGCTGCACTCCTACCTGGCCCTCGCCCTCGCGGCGCGGCTGCGCGGGGCGCGCGTCGTCATCGAGTTCCACGAGGTGCAGGACACCGGCGAGGCCGCACACCGGTGGGCCTCGCTCTACACCCGATGGATGATCAAGCCGCTGCTGCGGCTCACCTCCGGCGTGGTGGTCCACTCACGGTTCGATCTGGTCGCGCTGCTTTCGGCGTACGGGCTGGGACAGGTGCCCGCGCAGATCGCGTTGCACGGGCCGTACGACCATCACTCGGTGGTCCCGGCCGCCCGCCGCCCGTCCGAAGCCGGTGTGTGCCGGCTGCTGTTCTTCGGCACGATCCGGCCCTACAAGGGTCTGGAGGACCTGGTCGAGGCGTTCGCCGGGCTGCCGGCCAGCTATCACCTGACCGTGGTCGGCGAGACCTGGGAGGGCTGGGACCTGCCCGCCCGGCTGATCGCGCAGTCCCCGGCCGCCGGCCGCATCACCCTGGTCAACCGCTACGTCGCCGACGCCGAGGTGGACCACTACTTCGGGGCGGCCGACGTGGTCGTGCTGCCCTACCGGCGCAGCTCGGCGAGCGGGCCGCTGCACATCGCGATGAGCCACGGCCTGCCGGTGGTGGTGACCGCGGTCGGCGGACTGGTCGAGGCGGCCGAGGGCTATTCGGGGGCGGTCCTGACGCCGGCCGCCGCGCCCGGTGACCTGGCGGTCGCGATCGAGCGGGCGGCCGGGCTGACCGCGCGCCGGCACGCCGACCCCTCGTCGTGGGAGCGCACGGTTTCCGCGTACGCCCGCCTGCTGGAGGAAATCGGCGTGCCGATGACCGTCAGTGGTCAGGAATTGCTGACCGCGACGTCGTCGAACCAGATCGTGCCCGAGTTGGCGCCCGACTTGAGGTGAATCTGCATGCTGGCCGAGCCAGCCGGCGCGATTCCGTCGACCGACAGCTTGGTCCAGTTGTGCGTGCCGACCGGCAACGACGCCGAGGACGCCCCGCCCAGCCACTTGTCGTTGGCGTCGAACCAGCTCAGCGCGATCTGCGACTGCCCGGTGGCGGCGTTGCCCTTGATCCACACCTCGCCGTGCCACTTCTGGCCCGACTGCACCGGGGTGATCGGGGCGACCCGGATCGAGGGCGCACCGGACGGGTCCTTGCCGGTCCGGGTGAAGCTGACCGACCACTTGCCGGTGTGCGCGGCCGAGGTGGTGCGCACCCCTACGCCGAGCTGGGGCAGGTACGCCGACCACGGGCTGGCGTCGGCGGTCAGCTCGAAGCTCGGGTCGAACAGGTCGGCCGGCAGCGCGGTCCCGGTCCACTCGGCCTTGACCACCGCGGCGGCCGGTTTCGCCGATCCGTCGGTGTGGTAGAGCCCGTAGTTGTACTGCGCCGGCAACTGCGACACCTGCGAGGTCGGGATGGCGGTGCTGGTGAAGTCGTAGAGCGTCCACGGCGCCACCGAGCCGATGCCCGCGACCTTGGCCGCCTCGAACACCCGGGCCAGGAACGCGGCCTGCTCGCCATCGGTGTTCTGCAGCGTGTTCAGGCCGACCTCACCGATCACGACCGGGGTCGGGGTGACCGCGGCCTGGGCCTTCCGGATGTTGGCGAGCGCCCGCTCCGAGTTGCCGTAGAAGTGGAAGTCGTAGAAGTCGAGCGGGCTCGCGACCAGCGCCGCCTTGATCTTCGCCATGCCGGTGGCCCCGGCCGTGCCGTCGACCGAGAAGGTCAGCGGCATCGTCGGCGCGATCGACCGGATCGCCGGGACGATCTTCTTGGCCCAGGCCACGCCGGCCGCGTCGGCGGCGTCGAACTCGTTCTTCACCTCGACCGAGATGACCCGCTTGTCGTCCTTGTAGGGCGTGAGGACGGCGCGCGCCCAGGTCGTGCTGCCGGCGACGTCGGAGTATCCGTCCCACCAGTCGAACAGCGTGAACTTGACCGTCATGTTGTGCGCGGCGGCCATGGTCACGAACTGGCTGAGCCGGTCCATGTAGGTCGCGGTCGGGGTCGGGTAGCCCATCGTGGTCGGGAAGAGGATCGCCCGTACGTTGTCCGCACCGAGCGCCTGCGCCTTGGCCAGGTCGGCGTTGATCTGGGTCGCGTTGAAGTTGGTCCACATCTTGGACCAGCCGGCGGTGTCCGGGTAGTAGTTCAGGGTCTTGGCGACCTTGACCGCGGTCATCCGGGAGGCCAGCGTCGGGGCGGTGGTGGCCGTGGCGGCGGCCTTGACCGTGCTCTTGGCTGGAGCTGTGGTCTTCGCCGGCGCCGGCGTTTTCGCGACGGCCGGTTTGGTGGCCGACGTCTTGGAAGCGGCTTTGGCCAGGGCCGGGGTGGCCGGGGCGGCGAGGCCGAGCAGAAGTGAAGAGGCGATCACGGCGTTACGGCGGCGGGAGAGGGTCACAGGGGGCTTGCCCTTCACTTCAGGAAATTCTCTGTACCGGGGACGGCCCTCCTTTTCGGCGGCTGCACACCGAGTTCGTTGAGATCTCTGATTGCATTGCGGGTGCGAACGGGGAGTTGCTCGGTTCCGTGCTCAGACGGCGGGGTACGAACGGGGCGTAAACACCCGCGTCGAGCCGTCGGCGCGGCTCGCCACGCGAGTCTGTGACGACCCCACGATCAGCAGGCAGCGCATGTCGACGGTGGCCGGGTCGAGTTCGCCCAGCGTGGTCACCCGCACCGACTCGGCCGGCCCGCCGACGTCCCGGCCGACGATCACCGGGGTCTCGGCCGACCGGTGCTCCAGCAGCACCTCACGGGCCCGCACCAGCTGCCCGGTGCGGCTCTTCGAGGCCGGGTTGTAGATCGCGATGACCAGGTCGGCGGCGGCCGTCGCGGCCAGCCGCCGCTCGATCACCGGCCACGGCTTGAGCCGGTCGGAGAGCGACATGACGCAGAAGTCGTGGCCGAGCGGCGCCCCGGCCCGGCTCGCCACGGCCTGCGCGGCGGTCAGCCCGGGCACGACCCGCACCTCGACGTCCTTCCACTGCGGGTCCTCGGCCACCTCGAGCACGGCCGTCGCCATCGCGAAGACGCCCGGGTCGCCGCTCGACACCACGGCCACCCGGCGCCCGCGCTTGGCCAGGTCGAGGGCGAAGGCGGCGCGTTCGGCCTCGACCCGGTTGTCGCTGGCGTGTTTGGTCTGCCCTTTTCGCGTCTCCAGCCGGGCCAGGTAGGTCGTGTAGCCGACCAGGTCGTCGGCCTGCCGCAGGGCGTCCCGGGCTTCCGGGGTGAGCCAGCGAGGATCACCCGGACCGAGGCCGACGACCGTCACCCTGGGCGTTCTGTCGGATTCCCGGTCGGCTCGCGACGGCAACATCGCCACCGAGAAATAGGGGACGCTGTCCGCGTCCACGTCGGCCAGGTGGGCGATCCGCTCACGGTCGGTGGTGGCTCGCTCGACATACCAGGCGTCATCCAGCCGGCCGGCTCGGTCCAGGGCTTCCCGTACGCCCTCGAACGTGCGCCCCAACTTCATGATGGCCGCCGAGTCGGTCGCCTCGATCCGGGCCGCCAACTCGGCCGGGGGCAGCGTGCCCGGCAGCACGGTCAGCACCTCGTCGCGTTCCATCAGCGGCCGCCCGAGCACCGCCGAGGCCGCGCTCACCGACGTCACACCGGGCACGACCGTCGTCTCGTACCGGTCGGCCAGCCGCTTGTGCATGTGCATGTAGGAGCCGTAGAAAAACGGGTCACCCTCGGCCAGCACCACCACGTCACGCCCGGCGTCAAGGTGGGCGGCCAGCCGGGCCGCCGACTCGGCGTAGAACTCGTCGATCGCGCCCTGGTAGCCGCCCGGATGGTCGGTCCCCTCGGTGGTGACCGGATAGATCAGCGCCTCCTCGATCTGCCCCGGCCGCAGATAGGCCTCGGCGATCGCCCGCGCGTTGCTCCGCCCGTGCCGCGCCGCGTGGTAGGCCACCACCTGCGCCGCGCCGATCAGCCGCGCCGCCTTCACGGTGACCAGTTCCGGATCGCCCGGACCCACCCCGACCCCGAACAGCCGCCCAGCCATGGTGCTCCTACTCATTTTCGGAGGCCAGCGCGTTGACCGCGGCGGCCGTGATGGCGCTGCCGCCGCGGCGGCCCCGCACGATCAGATATTCCAGGTCGGACGCGGCCAGCGCGTCCTTCGACTCGGCCGCCCCGATGAACCCGACCGGAATGCCGAGCACGGCGGCCGGCCGGGGCGCCCCCGCGGCGACCATCTCGAGCAGCCGGAACAGCGCGGTCGGCGCGTTCCCGATCGCCACCACCGCGCCACCGAGCCGGTCGCCCCACAGATCGAGGGCGGCGGCGCTGCGGGTCGTGTTCAGTCGTGCGGCGAGCTCCGGCACCCGCGGGTCACGCAACGTGCAGATGACCTCATTGGCCGCCGGTAACCGCTTGCGGGTCACCCCGGCCGCCACCATCTCGGCGTCACACAGCACCGGAGCCCCGTCCAGCAGCGCCTTCCGCGCTGCCGTCGCGACATTCGGGCTGTGCCCGATGTCGCCGGCCAGGTCGACCATCCCGCAGGCATGGATCATCCGCACGGCGACCCGCGCCACCTCGGCCGGCAGCCCACCGAGGTCGGCCTCGGCCCGAATGGTGGCGAACGACCGCCGGTAGATCTCCGCGCCGTCCCTCTCGTACTCCATCAGGCCCTCCTCGCCGCCACGACCTCGCCGAGGTCGCCTTCCACCGGTTCTCCGTCCACCAGGTAGCCGCCGCCGGTCGCCTCGACCCGCACATGCGGGGTCGCGGGCGAGCCGCACCCGCGCTCACACCCGACCCAGTGCACGGGAAGCCCGGCCACGAACCGCGCCGCCCGCTCGGCGTCACCCCGCACGTCCGCGAGCGCCTTTCCGCAACCGGGCCGCCCCGCACAGGTAGTAATCCCAACCCACTTCGAGTCACTCTCGGTGACGAGGCCGGCCTGGGTGAGGTCGCGCACCCACAACTCGGCCTCCTCGGGCGCCAGATCCAAGATCACGACCCCACCCGAGGGGGTCACGGCGAGGCGCTCCGCTCGCGCCAAAACTCTCAGATGTACGCCGGTGAGCCGCCCGAAAGGCACCAGCGCGCCGACCGCGCCCCCGGCCAGCCTCCCGACGAGTGGCTCAGCCTCGGGCTCGGTGATTACCGGTCGTCGATCCACAGCCCGCGCGGACGCGCCCGCAGTTTCCGGCAATCGTCTCGGGTCCGACTTGTCCGGCAGCTGCCCGGCAACCGTTCGGGTCTGCCGCGGCCCTTCGGCGGCAGGCTCCGCTGCGGCTGGAGCCGTCCCGCCGGCCGGCTCGAGGCCGGCACCGGGCTGCTCGGCGCCCGCTCCGCCGGCCACCTTTCGCAGACGCGACGCGACCGGCTCCGCTCCGCCGGCCACCTTTCGCAGACGCGACGCGACCGGCTCCGCTCCGCCGGGCACGTTTCGCAGGCGCGACGCGATCAGCTCCGGCCCGTCCGGGACCTCTCGCAGCCGCCACGGTTTGGGCTCCCGCCCGGCCCGCTCGGCGAGGAACCCGTGCGCGGCCGCGAGCATCGTCGCCACGACCTGATCGGCCGCCACCCGCAGGCCGACATCGGTGCCGCCGAGCACGATGACCCACATCCACCGGCCCGACGCGGCGCCGGCCGGTCCGTGAGCGTCGGCGAGTGGGATCGCGGTGTCTGCCGGTGCGTGAGGGTCGGCGGGGTGGTCGGCGAGTGGGATCGCGGTGTCGGCGGGGCCGTGAGGGTCGGCGGGTGGGATCGCGGTGTCGGCCGGTGCGTGAGGGTCGGCGGGTGGGATCGCGGTGTCGGCCGGTGCGTGAGGGTCGGCGGGGTGGTCGGCGAGTGGGATCGCGGTGACGTCGGCCGCCAGCGAGGTTCGGCCGATGGCGAAGAGGAAGCGGCCCGGGAGCGCGGCGAGGGCGTCGTCGGCGCAGAGGCCGCGGTCGAGCTCTTCGACGAGCCGGCGCGTCTCGGCGTCGGCGAGGGGCGGGGCGGCGATGTTGCGTACGGTCTCGTGCGCCAGCGAAGGCAGCAGCCCGGCCGCCGCCAGGCGCCCGGCCAGTTCCGTCGGGTCGGCCCGCAGTGCCCGGAGCTGGATGTTGGCCCGCGAGGTCAGCTCCAGCGCACCGTCACCCTGCTCCTCGGCGATCTCAGTCAGGACCCGCAGCCGGCGGCCCGTGAGCATCCCGCCGGGCAGCCGGATCCGCGCGAGGGCCCCGTCGGCCGCGGCATGCAGTCGCAGCGCACCGGGGCACGCGTCATCGGCAGTCTGACGTCGAGCGGGCACGACAGCCGATACTACGGTCGCCCCTCGCCGCGCCCGCATCTCGGTCGTGATCGTCACAGGTCTTCCGAGGGTTCCGTCGTCGCCGAAGCGATCGGCCGGAGAAGGCCGCTCGTGATCATGCCTTCGTGACCGCCGCGTCGGCGGCGCGGCTTCCGTGCCGGGACGCGGTGCGCTCTCGGGCGTTTGTGGGCCGAGAAAGCTAGCACCCGCGAACTTGACGCTGCGTCGCGGCCATCGTGAGGCTGAAGGCCTACGAGCGGAACAAGCATGGGGGTAGCGATGGCACAACAGATCGAGGGCGCCGACTGGCACTCGAGTTCGTTCAGCAGCGGCGGTTCCGGCAACTGTGTCGAAGTTGCCAGAAATCTCCCCGGGGTTGTATATGTCCGCGACACCAAGGACAAGGGGCAGGGGCCGTTTCACAGGTTCACCCACGAGGAGTGGGATGCGTTCCTCAAGGGTGTGCGCAACGGCGAGTTCGACATCGCCTAGCTCACACCCGGGGTGCCAGCTTGACGCCGGGTTGCGGGGGCCGGGAGGCTGAGGGTCTACGAGCGGCGACGCCGCGGAGGAAGCCGGTGTGAGTCCGGCGCGGTCCCGCCACTGTCACCAGGGAGCCTTGGGAGCCCTGGGAGCCAGGAACTCCGGTCGCCGGGTCCCTTCACACACGGGGCGCGGACCCCTGAGGAGAGCGCGTGTTCCTGCTGCTGTCGACCTCTGACACCGATCTGCTCAGCGCCCGGGCGTCCGGCAAGCCCTGGCGGCTGGCCAACCCGGCCCGCACCGGCGTCGCCGATCTGGAAGGCCTCCTCGGCGGGGTCGATCTCGTCGTCGTGCGCATTCTCGGTGGCCGACGGGCCTGGGAGGAGGGCATCGACGCGCTGCTCGCCGGGCCGGTGCCGGTCGTTGTGCTCGGTGGTGAGCAGGCGCCGGACGCCGACCTGATGAAGCTGTCGACCGTGCCCGCCGGGGTGGCGGCCGAAGCGCATGCCTATCTGGCGTTCGGCGGGGCCGGCAACCTGGCCGCGCTGCACGACTTCCTCTCCGACACCGTGCTGCTCACCGGCCACGGGTTCGCCGCTCCGGCCGAGAGCCCGGAGTGGGGCGTCCTGGAACGGGAGGCAAAGGATCAGGACGGCCCGACGGTCGCGGTCCTCTACTACCGGGCTCACCACATGGCCGGCAACACCGCCTTCGTCGAAACCCTCTGCCGGTCGCTGGAGGCCAAGGGGGCCCGGCCCCGGCCGATCTTCACGGCCTCCCTGCGTACGGCGTCGGAAGCGCTCCTCGCGGAAATGCGCACGGCCGACGCCCTGATCGTGACCGTCCTGGCGGCCGGTGGCACCAAGCCGGCGACCGTCGGCGCCGGAGGTGACGACGAGGCGTGGGACGTCGGCGTGCTCGCCGATCTCGATGTGCCGATCCTGCAGGCGTTGTGCCTGACCAGCTCGCGGGAGTCCTGGCTGGCGAGCGACGAGGGCCTGAGCCCGCTCGACGCGGCGACCCAGGTGGCGATCCCCGAGTTCGACGGCCGGATCATCACGGTGCCGTTCTCGTTCAAGGAGATCGACCCGGACGGGCTGTCGGTCTATGTCGCCGACCCGGAGCGGGCCGGCCGGGTGGCGGGCATCGCGACCGCGCACGCCCGGCTGCGGCACATCGCGCCGGCCGACCGGAGGGTCGTGCTGATGCTGTCGGCCTACCCGACCAAGCACTCCCGGATCGGCAACGCGGTCGGCCTCGACACCCCGGCGTCGACGGTCGCGCTGCTCGCGGCCCTGCGGGAAACGGGCTACCGGACCGGGTCGTTCGGTGACTACGACGGCGACGGGCTGATCCACGCGCTGATCGCGGCGGGCGGCCAGGACCCGGACTGGCTGACCGAGGACCAGCTCTCCGGCAACAAGGTCCGCATCAGCGGTGAGCGCTACGCGCGGTGGTTCGCCACGCTGCCGGACGATCTGCGGGCGAGCGTCGAGCGGCACTGGGGTCCGCCGCCCGGCGAGCTGTACGTGGACGACGGCGACATCGTGCTCGCCGCGCTGCGGGACGAGAACGTGGTCGTGATGGTGCAGCCGCCGCGCGGGTTCGGGGCCAACCCGGTCGCGATCTACCACGACCCGGACCTGCCGCCGAGCCATCACTACCTGGCGGCGTACCGCTGGGTGGCCGACGACTTCGGCGCGCACGCGGTCGTGCACGTCGGCAAGCACGGCAACCTGGAGTGGCTGCCGGGCAAGAACGTCGGCATGTCGGCGTCGGACGGCGCCGACGCGGCCCTCGGCGACCTGCCGCTGATCTATCCCTTCCTGGTCAACGACCCGGGGGAGGGCACGCAGGCGAAGCGCCGGGCGCACGCCACGCTGATCGATCACCTCATCCCGCCGATGGCGCGGGCCGAGTCGTACGGGGACATCGCGCGCCTGGAGCAGCTGCTGGACGAGCACGCCTCGATCGCCACGCTCGACCCGGCCAAGCTGCCGGCGATCCGGGCCCAGATCTGGACGCTGATCCAGGCCGCCCGGATGGACCATGACCTGGGGCTGGCGAACCGGCCCGGGGACGAGGAGTTCGACGAGTTCATCCTGCACGTCGACGGGTGGCTCTGCGAGATCAAGGACGCGCAGATCCGCGACGGGCTGCACGTTCTGGGGGCGGCGCCGGCCGGGGAGGCCCGGGTCAACCTGGTGCTGGCGATGTTGCGGGCCAAGCAGATGTGGGCCGGGAAGGTGGCCGCACTGCCCGGTCTGCGGGAGGCGCTGGGGCTCTCCGAGGACGCGTCGACGGCCGAAACCGATCGGATCGAGGCGCAGGCCAGGGCCCTGGTGACGGCGATGGAGGCGGCCGGCTGGGCTGACGTCGACATTCCGGACATTTCGGAACAGGTCCGCGACGTCCTGCGCTTCGCCGCGACCGAGATCGTTCCCCGGCTCGACCGCACCACCGACGAGATCACGAACACGCTGCACGCCCTGGAGGGCGGCTACGTCCCGGCCGGGCCCAGCGGATCGCCCCTGCGCGGGCTGATCAACGTGCTCCCGACCGGCCGCAACTTCTACTCGGTCGATCCCAAGGCGATCCCGAGCGCCCTGGCCTGGGAGACCGGCCAGGCGATGGCCGAGTCGCTGCTCGCGCGCTACCGCGCCGACTACGGCGACTGGCCGAAATCGGTCGGCCTGTCGGCGTGGGGGACGAGCGCGATGCGGACGGCCGGCGACGACATCGCCGAGATCCTCGCGCTGATCGGCGTCCGCCCGGTGTGGGACCAGGCGTCCCGGCGGGTCAGCGGCCTCGAGGTCATCACCCCGGACGAACTGGGTCGGCCCCGCATCGACGTGACGGTGCGCATCTCGGGCTTCTTCCGCGACGCGTTCCCGCACGTCGTGGCCATGCTCGACGACGCGTTCAAGCTGGTGGCCGAGCTCGACGAGCCGCTCGGGACCAACTACGTGAAGGCGCACGCCGAGCAGGACCGTGAGCGGCACGGGGACTGGCGGCGGGCCACCACCCGCATCTTCGGGTCGCGGCCGGGGGCGTACGGCGCCGGCATCCTCCCGCTGATCGACAGCCGCAACTGGCGCGACGACGCCGACCTGGCCGAGGTGTACGCGGTCTGGGGCGGCTTCGCGTACGGGCGGGGCCTCGACGGCGTGCCCGCGCGGCCGGACATGGAGAACGCGTACAAGCGGATCGAGGTCGCGGCCAAGAACATCGACACGCGCGAGCACGACATCGCCGACTCGGACGACTACTTTCAATATCACGGCGGCATGATCGCGACGGTGCGGGCGCTGACCGGCAAGGCCCCGGCCGCGTACGTCGGTGACTCCACCAACCCGGACAACGCGCGTACGCGCAGCCTGACCGAGGAGACCGCCCGCATCTTCCGGGCCCGGGTGGTGAACCCGCGCTGGATCGCCGCGATGCAGCGCCACGGCTACAAGGGTGCCTTCGAGCTGGCCGCCACGGTCGACTACCTGTTCGGCTTCGACGCCACCGCGGGTGTGGTCACCGACTGGATGTACGAGCAGCTGGCCGCCAGCTACGTCCTCGACCCCGACAACCGCAAGTTCATGACCGACTCCAACCCGTGGGCCCTGCACGGCATCACCGAGCGCCTGCTCGAGGCGGCCGACCGTAAGCTGTGGGCGGCTCCGGAGCCGGCGACCCTGACCGCCCTGCAGGAGATCTACCTGGCCACGGAGGGTGACCTCGAGGAGGGGTAAGGGGTGGGGAGGATGGCCGCATGCTGATCGGCTTCGGTGCGCCGGTGTCCGGGGCGTGGGGTGAGCCGGGTGCGCTCGGGCGGTTCGCGCAGCGGGCCGAGGAGCTGGGCTTTCACGGGCTGTGGGCGTTTCAGCGGCTGCTCGTCGGGGCCGATCAGCGGCTGGGGCCCGAATATCAGAGTGTGCTCGACCCGCTGCTGGCGCTGAGCTATGCGGCCGCGCTGACCAGCCGGATCCGGCTCGGCGTGGCGGTGATCAACCTGCCTTACCTGTCCCCGGCCTACCTGGCCAAGCAGGCCTCGACGCTGGACGTGCTGTCGGGCGGGCGGGCCGAGATCGGGCTCGGCACCGGATGGTCGGAGCCGGAGTTCCGGGCCACCGGGTCGGTCCCGGCGCCGCGCGGCCGGCGCACCGAGGAATACCTGGCCGTTCTCGGGTCGCTCTTCGCCGGCGGGACGGCGTCGTTCGAGGGGCGGGTCTACTCGCTTCCGGCGAGCCGGATGCTGCCGCGGCCGGTGCAGGCGGGCGGCCCGCCGATCCTGCTCGGCGGGTCGGCCGACGCGGCGCTGCGCCGGGCCGGCCGGATCGCGGCCGGCTGGGTCAGCAGCAGCCGGGCCCGTCTGGCCGACATCGAGCGCGGCGCCCAGGTCGTGCGCCGGGCGGCCGAGGAGGCGGGCCGTGACCCGGACGACGTGCGCATCGTTGTGCGGGGTGTCGTCCGGGCCGGCGCCCGGGACGACCGGTTTCCGCTCTCCGGTGACTGGGAGCAGATCCGGGCCGGCGCCCAGCGGTACGCCGAGGCCGGCGTGACCGAGCTCTTCTACGACCTGAACTGGGATCCGCGGGTCGGCGGGCCGGCGGCCGATCCGGACGCGGCCGTCGAGCGGGCCGAGGAGATCCTCACAGCCCTGGCCCCCGGAGCCTGAGACCGCTACTGTCCGCCATTCGGGTGAACGCGGCCCGAAACGGAGCGTGACCGCGCTATCGATCCCGGCTCCCGTGGTAACGCAGAGAGCGCACGGTAGGCAAAGACCGCCACCGAAGCCTCGACACGTATGCCACGGCTCCTGTGGCGAATAGTTCAAAATGGTGACCCAGTTGTTATCGGAATGGGCCGCTCGGTTCGTCGTACCCCTATTTTGGGGGTCGTCATAACGTCGAGGTCATAACACAAACGTCGGTCGAGGAAGCCTCTGGCCGTTGATAGCGACCCGGGAACGGTGTGTGACCGAAGATCTTCCGTCCGGCAGCGGTACCGGCCGGACGAACCGACGGTGGGAGGCCGCCAAGATCGACATGTCGGGGAAACAGGGACGAAACAGGGGGCCCTATCGGGACCGACGTGTCTTTGATAACTTTGCGCAACAGTACGATTGCCCTTTGGGTTTCCAAACCGGACAAACTCCGTGGCGTAACCCGTCGTTAAGGGCGATTTATGCCGACGAGTAGCAGTTCGTGGCTCACTGGGGGGTGGTCAGATGTGACGGGGTTCATCCTCGACTTTCAGCGGGCCGTTATTCATTCGATGCGTCAACTCATTTCCTACGAGCGAGTTCCGGACTACTTTCCAACCGCAGTACCCGAATACCTCTCACGCACGGCGCATGTGAGGTGTGTCCGTCCATGGAGGTGACAACGCGTGGAACCACTGGCTCAAGAGGCTGAAGTGGCTTCCCCAGGCCTGCTCTCGGATGAGTCCGAGATCGCTGCCGCCCCCGAGCGGAAGGCGGCGACGCGGGGTAAGTCCCCGACGCGCATCGCTCTCGGCCGCCTGCGCAAAGACCGCCTGGCGATGATCTGCCTGGGCATCCTCGGCGCCTTCATCCTGATCGCGCTCCTCGCGCCGGTGCTCTCCAAGATCGAGGGGCAGGATCCGACGACCCTGCACACCAACCTGATCGACGACTTCGGCTACCCGACCGTGGGGCCGAACTCGCAGCACTGGTTCGGCATCGAGCCGCGGCTGGGCCGCGACCTCTTCTCCCGCTGGGTCTACGGCGCCCGCCCGTCGCTGATCGTCGCCGCCCTGGCGACCGTGATCTCGACGGCCATCGGCATCGTGATCGGGCTGGTCTCCGGCTTCACGGGCGGCTGGATCGACCGGATCCTCTCCTGGATCATCGACCTGGTTCTGAGCCTGCCCTACCTGCTCTTCGCGATCGCGATCCCGGCCGTCATCCTGACGATTACGGTCGGTAACAAAGAGGGCGTCGGCGCGGAGACCACCGCGACGGTCCGCTTCTATTCGCTGATCTTCGTGCTCTCGTTCCTCGGGTGGGCCAACCTGGCCCGCCTGATCCGCGGCGAAGTGCTCTCCCTGCGCGAGCGGGAGTTCATCCAGGCCGCCCGCGTGATCGGAGTTCCGACCCGGAAGGTGTTGTTCAAGGAGTTGCTGCCCAACCTGGTCGCGCCGATCGTCATCTCGACGTCCCTGGCGCTGCCGGCGTTCATCGTCAACGAGGCCGCCCTGACGGTCCTCGGCGTCGGCCTCACCGAGCCGACCCCCTCCTGGGGCGTGACGATCTCCGCGGCGACCAACTTCTACCGGGCGGATCCGCTCTTCCTGTGGCTGCCGGTCGGGGGCATCACCATCCTGGTGCTGTCGCTCGCGTTGCTCGGCGACTCCATCCGCGACGCATTCGATCCGCGCACCCGGCGGTAACGGCAGTGCAGATCAGATTGAGAAGAGGAGAAATGGCAAGAGTTCGATTGGCTTTGACGGCCACCGCCGTCCTGGCCCTGGGCTTGGCCGCCTGTGGCAGCCCGTCGTCCAGCGACAAGGACACCAAGGGCGGCGACACCGGCAAGATCAACACGGCGGTGCAGGGCATCGACCGTAACGCCAAGGGCCCGGCGCCCGAGGTCGCCGGCGCTCACAAGGGCGGGACGATCACGGTCTACTCGCAGTCGACGCCGAACACGCTCGACCCGACGAACATCTACTACACCGACTCGAACGAGATCGCCAAGCTGCTGTTCCGCACGCCGACGCAGTACGCGATCCGGGACGGCAAGCCGGTCCTAGTGCCCGACCTGACCGACCTGGGCACCACCTCGGCTGACGGCCTCACCTGGACGTTCAAGCTGCAGCCGAACATCAAGTACGCCGACGGCACGCCGGTCGCGATCGACGACCTGGCGTACTCGGTCAAGCGGTCGTTCGCGCACGACGTCTACGACTCCGGCCCGACGTACCAGCTGACCTACTTCAAGGACGGCGACACCTACAAGGGCCCGTACAAGAGCGGCGACACCTACGCGGGTGTGGAGACCCAGGGCACCGACACCCTGATCATCCACCTGGCGAAGAAGTTCCCCGACCTGCCGTACTACCTGACCTTCCCGGCGTTCACGCCGATCCCGAAGGCCAAGGACACCAAGCAGGACTACCAGAACAACCCGATGACCACGGGCCCCTACATGTTCGACTCCTTCACGCCGGGCAGCGAGCTCAAGCTGAAGCGGAACACGAACTGGGACCCCAACACCGACGCGTCCCGTCACGCGTACCCGGACGCCTGGGACTTCAAGTGGGGTCAGGACGACGTCAAGACCCAGCAGCAGGTCCTGAACTCGAGCGGCCCGGACGCCAGCGCCATCAACTACGGCAACATCGACGCGTCGCTGGTGCAGCAGGTGCTGGGTGGCAAGCAGACGCAGCTGGTGCAGGGCCAGAGCCCGTGCAACATCGTGTGGCAGCTCGACAGCCGTAAGATCCCGCTGGAGGTCCGCAAGGCGATCGCGACGGCGTGGCCGTACGACGACGAGTGGAAGGCGGCCGGTGTCAACCCGTACACCGCCGAGCGTTCCAGCACGGTCCTGCCGCCGAGCATCCCCGGCTACCAGAAGTACACCCCGCTGCCCGGCCTGAGCGGTTCCGGCAACGGTGACGCGGCGGCCGCGAAGGCGCAGCTGCAGGCGGCCGGCAAGCTCGGCTTCGAGGTCAGCTGGTACTACGACAACACCAAGCCGGTCCCGCAGCAGGTCAGCCAGGTTCGGGCCGACGCCCTGACCAAGGCCGGCTTCAAGGTCAAGGCGATCGGTGTCTCGACCGCCGACCTGCGGAGCAAGACCGCCGACTACGGCGCCCCGGTCAACCTGGGCCAGGCCCCGCGCGGCTGGTGCTCCGACTGGCCGACCGGCTTCAGCTGGTTCCCGGTGCTCTTCCAGACGCACAGCATCACCGACGGCAACAGCTGGGGCATGCTGAGCGACAAGGCGCTGGACGCCGAGATCGACGCCGCGGCCGCGCTGCCGAGCGACCAGGCCACCTCCAAGTGGACCGCGCTCGACCCCGAGGTCATGGGCAAGTACATCGCCATCCCGTTCTACTACGACAAGATGGCGGTCGTGCAGGGCACCAACGTCGGCACCACCGTCGGTGACGCCACGATGGGTCTGCCGTCCTTCCAGGACATGTACCTCAAGAGCTGACGCTCGAGCACTGATCGGTCGGGTGGTCCGGTCCGCTACGGCGGCCCGGGCCACCCGGTCCATCCGAACCGCACCACCGTTCCCCCGCTCCACCGCTTCATCCCCGCCGGCCGTGCGCGATCGCGCCGGCCGCGGACACTCTTCACGCGGGACACTCGGACCCGCGGAACATGAACCATGAGGAGTCCAAGCCGTGCTGTTCTACATCCTGCGACGCCTGGTGAGCGCGATATCGGTTGTGTTCGTCACCATCGTCGCCAGCTACGCGCTCTTCCTCCTCGCCCCCACCGACCCGGCCGGCACGATCTGCGGTCCCAAGTGCACGCCGGACAAGGTCGAGGAGATCACCAAGAACCTCAACCTGGACAAGCCCGCCGTCACGCAGATCGCCGACTACCTCAAGGGCATCGTGGTCGGCCGCGACATGGAGCTGGGCGGCACCGTCCGGCACTGCGGCGCGCCCTGCCTCGGCTACTCGTTCCCGACCAGCCAGCCCGTCACCAAGATCCTCGGCAACGCCCTGCCGGTCACCCTGTCGATCGTGCTCGGCGGCGCCATCATCTATTCGGTGGTCGGCCTGCTGACCGGTACGCTCGCGGCCCGATATCGATCTTCCACCCTCGACCGGATCGCGGTCGGCACCAGCCTGGTCGTCAACTCGGTGCCGTACTTCGTGGTCGCCCTGCTGGTCGCCCTCTATCTGACCCGGGGCTTCCTGCCGAGACCGGAGTGGCATCCGTTCGACCAGAACCCACTGCTCTGGGCCACCGGCCTGCTGGCGGCCTGGCTCACCCTGGGCCTGACCAACGCCGCGTCGTACACCCGGTACTCCCGGGCCTCGATGATCGAGTCGCTGGGCCAGGACTTCGTACGCACCGCGCGCTCCAAGGGCATCAGCGAGCGCCGCGTGGTCTACCGCCACGGCGTACGCGCCGCGCTCACGCCGGTCGTCACGATCCTCGGCCTCGACGTGGCCTACCAGTTCGTCAACACGCTCTTCACCGAGAGCATCTTCGGCCTGCCCGGCCTCGGCGTCATGACGCTGCGGGCGTTCGCCCAGTACGACCTGCCGGTGCTCCTCGGCAGCGTCATCATCGGTGCCGTCGTGCTGGTCCTGATGAATCTGATCGTGGACATCATCTACACGGTTCTCGACCCGCGGGTCCGGCTCGGATGACCGAGATCGGTGAACCCGGCCAGATCGGCAGGAGTAATCCCGTGCCGCCGGATGCCCGATCGGGCGACGGCGCCACCGAACGGCAAAGCGGAGACAACATGAGCGAGCAGACGATCCGGGCACCGCAGACCGTCGTGCGGGAACGCCGGGCGCGCAGCGAGAACGAGGAGGCGTACCTGGAGGTCACCGATCTCCACGTACACTTCCCGACCGCGGACGGCCTGGTGCAGGCGGTGCAGGGCCTGACCTATGCGCTGCCGCTGCGCCGCACCCTGGCGATCGTGGGCGAGTCCGGCTCCGGCAAGAGCGTGTCGAGCATGGCCGTGATGGGCCTGCACGACCGGGCCAGCACCCGGATGTCCGGCTCGATCAAGGTCGGCGGGCGCGAGATCGTGGGCATGTCCGAGGAGGAGCTGCGGACGGTCCGCGGCGCCCAGGCCGCGATGATCTTCCAGGACCCGCAGTCCTCGCTGCACCCGTTCTTCACCATCGGCGACCAGATCATGGAGTCGTACCGGGCACACAACAAGGTCTCCAAGCGGGCCGCCAAGGCGCGCGCGATCGAGATGCTGGCCCGGGTCGGCATCCCCAACCCGTCCCGCCGCATCGGCCAGTACCCGCACGAGTTCTCGGGCGGCATGCGGCAGCGCGCGATGATCGCGATGGCCCTGGTCAACGACCCCAAGCTGCTGATCGCCGACGAGCCGACGACCGCGCTCGACGTGACCGTGCAGGCGCAGATCCTCGACCTGATCGCCGACCTGCAGCGCGACTTCGGTTCGGCGGTCGTCTTCATCACCCACGACCTGGGCGTGGTGGCCGAGATCGCCGACGACATCCTGGTGATGTACGCCGGCAGCGCGGTCGAGCACGGCCCGGTCGACAAGATCCTCGGTACGCCCCTGATGCCGTACACCTGGGGCCTGCTCGAGAGCATCCCGGCGGTCTCCGGAAACCCGGGCCCGCTGCACCCGATCCCCGGTTCGCCGCCGAGCCTGCTCGCCATGCCCAGCGGCTGCGCCTTCCATCCGCGCTGCGAGTTCCGCGACCGGGTTCCCAACGACCTGTGCCGGACGCTCAAGCCGGAGCTGATCCCGAGGACGGCCGACATGGCCCGCTCCTCGCGGTGTCACCTGAAGGACCCCGACAAGGTCTTCGAGACCGAAGTCCTGCCCCGGCTGCCGTAAGAGGATCGAGACATGACCGCTGCTACCGCAACCGCGACGTCCGGCGTCAAGAAGGTCGAGGGGGCACCCCTCCTCGAGCTGCAGGACGTCAAGATGCACTTCCGCACCAAGGGCGAGGGTCTGCTGGCCCGCCGCACCCAGTGGGTGCAGGCCGTGGACGGCGTCAACCTGACCGTCGAGCCGGGCCAGACGCTCGGCCTGGTCGGCGAGTCGGGCTGTGGCAAGTCGACCACCGCGCGACTGATCACCCGCCTGCTCGAACCGACCGCTGGCAAGATCAATTATCAGGGTGTCGACATCGCCCACATGTCGGAGCGGCGGCTCCGGCCCTACCGGCGCGAGATCCAGCTGATCTTCCAGGACCCCTACTCGTCGCTCAACCCGCGGCACACCGTCGGCACGATCGTCGGCACCGCGCTGCGCACCCACGACATGGTGCCCAAGAGCGGCGAGCTCACGCGGGTCCAGGAGCTGCTGGAACTGGTCGGCCTCAACCCCGAGCACTACAACCGCTACCCGCACGAGTTCTCCGGCGGCCAGCGGCAGCGCATCGGCATCGCCCGGGCGCTCGCCGCCCGGCCGAAGATCATCGTGGCCGACGAGCCGGTCTCCGCCCTCGACGTGTCGATCCAGGCCCAGGTCATGAACCTGCTGGAAAACCTGCGCTCCGAGCTCGGCATCGCGTTCGTCTTCATCGCCCACGACCTCGGCGTGGTACGGCACTTCTGCGACCGCGTCGCCGTCATGTACCTCGGCCGCGTGGTCGAGCAGGCGCCGCGCGACACGCTGTACGAGGCACCTCAGCACCCGTACACCCAGGCGCTGCTGTCCGCGGTGCCCGACATCGCGGTCGTCCGCGGCGTGCCGCCGAAGTCGCGGATCCGGCTCGTCGGCGACGTGCCGAGCCCGGTCGACCCGCCGTCCGGCTGCCGCTTCCGCACCCGGTGCTGGAAGGCCCAGGACATCTGCGCCCAGCAGGACCCGCCGCTCGAGACCAAGGCGGTCGGCCCCGACGACCAGCTGGTGGCCTGCCACTTCGCCGAGCCGCCGGCCGATTCGATCGTCGCCGAAACGGCCTGACCTTGGTCGCCGCACCCCCGCCGCCGCCACCGTCGGTCTATCGCACGCGCTCGTACGTCATGCGCCGGCGGGTCCTCACCGGACTCGCCGGCGTCGCGCTGCTGCTCGCCGGCTACGGCATCGGACGCTGGCAGGACGGTCCGTCAGCGGCGCCGGCCGCCGTCCCGCCGTCCGCACCGGTCTCCCGGACCCCGGCGCCGCCCTCGGTCGCGCCGGCCACGACACCGCCGCCGAAGCCGACGGTCTATCCGACGCTGCAGGCCGAGTCGGCCGCCGCCCTGACCGGCATCCAGACCCAGGACACGAGCGACGAGGCTGGCGGCAAGAACGTCGGGTGGATCGCCACCGGCGACTCGATGCGGTTCGACAACGTCGACTTCGGGCCGGTGCCGGCGACCAAGCTGCTGGTGCGGGTGGCCGCCGGAACGGCCGACGGCGGGCACATGGACATTCACCTGGACGACCCGGCCCAGCCGGTGGTCGGCGCGCTCAACGTGACCTCCACCGGCGACTGGCAGACCTGGCGCACCGACGAGGTGACGCTGGCGTCGCCGCTGACCGGGAAGCACACCGTGTTCTTCACGTTCACCGGTACCAAGGACAGCGAGTTCGTCAACGTCAACTGGCTGCAGTTCGAGCACTGACCACCCCGTACGGAAAAAAGCCGCGCCCGAACCGGGCGCGGCTTTCGTCGTAGAGGGATCAGGCGGCGAGAGCGCCGGAGACCTCGATCTTGCGGGGCTTCGCCGTCTCGAGCACCGGGATGCTCAGGGTCAGCACGCCGTTGTCGTAGCGGGCCTCGAGCCGGTCGGTGTCCAGGTTGTCGGAGAGGAAGACCTGGCGGGTGACCGTGCCCATCGGGCGCTCGGCGACCAGCAGGCGCAGGCCCTCCTGCTCGGGGCGCTTGCGCTCGGCGCGGACGGTCAGGACCTTGCGGTCGACGGTGACGTCGATGCTGGCCGGGTCGACGCCGGGCAGGTCGATGTCGATGTAGAAGGTGTCGTCGATCCGGTAGGCGTCCAGGCGGGCGCCGGAGTTCCGGGTCGCGCTGTCGAAGACGCGGGCCGTGAGCCGGTCGAGGTCGCGGACGGTCGCGCTACGAAGCAACATGGGTGGTTCCTCCAGCGGGAGCATTCTTCGGGGGTTGAGCGTTGTGCGCTCAACTTTGGCAACCGAGAATCTCGCGGTGGAATTCCCGCTAGGCCAATCGGAAGTCGGCGAAGTCGAAGCCCGGCGAGACCACGCAGCTGACCAGCACATGTTCGTTGCCGGCCGGGATAGCGGCCTGCCACACCCCCGATGGAATCAACACCTGCGGCTCGCGGCCCGGTCCCATTCCGAGAGTGACTTCGGTCGCCTCGCCCGGCTGCGGGCCGTCGCCGCCGAGGCGCAGAGTGAGCGGGCCGCCCGCATGCCAGAGCCAGATCTCGTCCGACTTGACCACGTGCCAGGCCGACTCCTCGCCCGGGTTCAGGAGGAAATAGATGGCGGTGGCGGTCGGGCGGTCACCCGCGTACCCCTCGAGAGTGACCCTCCGCGGTGAGCGGAAGGTCTCCCGGTACCAGCCGCCCTCGGGGTGGGGCTGGAGGTCGAATTGCTCGGCGAGGGGCGGGCGAGAGGCGGGCGTTCGGTAAAGCGGACCCCTGAACCCCCGACACCCCGATAGGGCAACAACACCTACTAACTACACGAGCCCCGCGAAGAGTGAGGCTTT
>NZ_JBFBAD010000038.1:0-85085 GCF_040682075.1 Actinoplanes sp. NPDC051411
GGTCACCGCCGGCCCCTACCATCTGACCGTCGGCTTCTCGACCTCCTCTCTCGTGCCCGATGTGTCAACCGGGGTTGACAACCCTCCCCTGTCAACCTATGTTGACACCATGACCGAGGCAACCGATCTGGCCGCCGCCGCGAGCAGCGCCGACCCGCGGGTCGGCCTGCGCGCGGTGGTGGCACTGCGCCGCCTGCTCGAAGGTCTCGAGCATCTGCAGGTGGCCAACGCCCGCCGCAAAGGCTGGTCCTGGCAGGAGATCGCCGACGCGCTCGAGGTAACCCGCCAGGGCGTTCACAAGAAACACGCCGGCCGCATGCCGGCGATGGATTCACGGGAGGACTGAAGATGTTCGAGCGATTCACCGCCGACGCGCGTGCGGTCGTGGTGGCGGCCCAGGAGGAGGCCCGCCGGCTCGGGCACGACTACATCGGCACCGAGCACGTGCTGCTCTCGCTGCTCGGCGACACCGACGGCCCGGTCGCGCGGTCGCTGGCCGGCGACGACGTCGATGCCGAGTTCGTGCGCGGCGAGGTCGTGCGCCGTGTCGGGACGCATCCGCCCGACCTGTCCGCCGCGGCCACCGAGCAGGAGGACGCCGAGGCGCTCAAGGCCATCGGCATCGACCTCGACCAGGTGCGCAAGGCGATCGAGGCCAACTTCGGGGCCGGCGCGCTGCGGCTGCCCCGCGACACCGAGCAGCAGAAGAAACGCGGGCTCTTCGGCCGGTTCTACATCGCCGGCGGGCACATCCCGTTCACCGCCCGCAACAAGAAGGTGCTCGAGCTCTCGCTGCGCGAGGCCCTGCGACTCGACCAGAAGTTCATCGCTCCCGAGCACATCATGCTCGGCCTGCTCCGCGAGGGTGAGGGCATGGCCGTCCAGATCCTCCGGGAGAAGGGCGTCGATTTCGCCCGGCTCCGCACCGACATGACCACCGCGCTGCGCGCCCGTGCCGCGTGAGCGGGGTAAGTTGCGGGCATGTCCGCTCGTGTCCTCGTGACCGGGGCCGCCGGCCTGGTCGGCTCGGCCGTGGTCCGCCATCTCTCCGAGCGGGGCGTCCCGGTGACCGCGCTCGTCCTCGAACCCGCCACCGATCTGCCCGCCGACCGGGTGGTGGTCGGCGACGCCCGCGATCCGGAGGTGGTCGACGAGGCGTTGCGGGACGCCGAGGGGGTCATCCACCTGGCGGCGATCCCGCACCCCAACTCGGATCCCCCCGAGGTCGTCTTCGGATTGAACACGCAGGCCACCTTCACCGTCCTCGATCACGCCGGCCGGGCCGGCGTCGGCAAGATGGTGTACGCGAGCAGCTACGCGATCTGTGGGCTCCCGTTCGCGCGCATCCCGCTCCGGCTGCCCTACCTGCCGATGGACGCCGACTTCCCGTTGCAGGTCACCGACGCGTACGCGCTGTCCAAGCGGGTCGACGAGACCACGGCCGAGATGATCGCGCTGCGCTACGGCGCGACCCTGGTCGGCCTGCGGATGCCGTTCATCGGCACCCCCGACGACCGGCTGCCGAAGATGGCGGCCCAGCACCGCGACGACCCGATCCGGGGCGCGGCCGACGTGTGGAGCTACCTCGACGCGCGCGACGCCGCCCGCGCCCTGGTCGCCGGGCTGACCCCGAGCCGGCCCGGCAACCACGTGCTCTACGTGGCCGCCCCGCGCACGCTCGCCCCTCAGCCGACCGAGTGGCTGCTCGACCACTTCCATCCCGGCGTACCCCGGCCGCACTTCGCCGGCCGCTCCGTGCCGATCGATCTGGAACCCGCCCGCGACCTGCTGGGCTTCACCGCCGCCTACCCATACGAGGTTCGATGACCGTCATCACCGAGACGCAGGCGCCCTGGCCGGCCCGGGACAACCTGCGGATCACCGCTGTGCGCACCGTGGTCACCGCCCCCGAGGGGGTCAATCTGGTTGTCGTACGCATCGACACCAGCGATCCCGGCCTCTCCGGGCTGGGCTGTGCGACCTTCCATCAGCGGTTCGCGGCCGTCGTCACCACGGTCGAGCAGCACCTGGCTCCGCTGCTGATCGGACGCCACCCGGCCGACATTTCCGACATCGGACGGATGCTGCACTACTCCGGCTACTGGCGGGGCGGCCCGATCGAGAGCAGCGCACTGTCCGGTGTGGACATGGCCCTCTGGGACATCGCGGGCAAACGGGCCGGCATGCCGGTCTACGAGCTACTGGGTGGCCGGTTGCGCGGGGCGGTTCCGGTCTACATCCATGCTTCGGGAGCCACGGTCGAGGAGACGCTCGACCAGGCTTCGTCATTCCGAGAAGAGGGCTACCGGCACATCCGGTTGCAGACCGGCCAGCCCGGCCTGGGTTCCTACGGCGCGCCCGGCACCACCAACGCCTACCCCGGCGCGCCCTATCCCGACGGCTGGAGCGTCGACCACTACCTGGCGTCGACGCCGGCCCTGTTCGCCGCGGCGCGGGAACGGCTCGGCGACGACGTGGAACTGCTGCACGACGTGCACTCCCGGCTCACCCCCAAGCAGGCCGTGGTGCTGGCCCGGGCGCTCGAGCCCTACCGGCTGTTCTTCCTCGAGGACGTGGTCGCGCCCGAGCACTACGACCGGCTGCCCGAGGTGCGGGCCGCCTCGCCGGTGCCGATCGCGGTCGGCGAGCTGACCGCCACCGTCGCCGACGCGGCCCGGCTGGTCACGTCGGGCGGCGTCGACCTGCTGCGCTGCCACATCTCGGCGATCGGCGGGCTCACCCCGAGCCGCAAGCTGGCCGACCTGTGCGAGCTGAGCGGCGTGCAGACCGCCTGGCACGCTCCGGCCGACGTCTCCCCGGTCGGCGCGGCGGCCAACCTCGCGCTCGACCTGACCAGCCCGGCGTTCGGCATCCAGGAGGGCCACGTCTATCCCGACCGGGTGCACGAGGTCTTCCCGGGTACGCCGGTGGTCGCGGCCGGTTACGCGACGGCGTCCGAGGAGCCGGGCTGGGGCATCGAGATGGACGAAAAGGCCGCGGCGGCCTTCCCGCCGGTCTTCCACGGGCACGAGCGGTGGACGGCCCGGGTCCGCCGGCCGGACGGCGCGGTCGAGGCGCCCTGACCTGTATGCCCGATCACACCGGCCGAACCCGCGGCGCGGCCTAACGTTGCTCCGAGGTGACGACCGATTCGGGGTGACGAACCGGTTCGGGACGACGACCGGTTCGGGACGACGACCGGTTCGGGACGACGACCGAGAGGAAGCGGTGGCCATGGCGATCGATCCCAAGGGATATGACGCGGCACTGGCCGTGGCGACCGAGCGTGCCCGCGCCTGGCTGGAGTCGCTGGCCGACCGGGACATCCCGCCGGGCGTGACCGCCGACCAGGTCGCCGACGTGCTCGGTGGCCCGCTGCCCGAGGGTCCGGCCGCGCCGGCCGAGGTCGTCGAGCTGCTGGCCCGGGGCGTCGAGCCGGGGCTCATGGGCATGGGCGCGGGCCGCTTCTACGGCTGGGTGATCGGCGGGACGCTGCCGGCCGCGCTGGCCGCCGACTGGCTGGTCAGCACCTGGGACCAGAACACGGTGCTGCGCTGGGCCACCCCGGGCACGGCCGGTGCCGAGGCGGTCGCCGCCGGCTGGCTGCTCGAGCTGCTCGGCCTGCCGGAGCGGAGCGACGTCGGCTTCGTGACCGGCGGCATGATGGCCAACTTCACCGGGCTGGCCGCCGCCCGCGACAAGGTGCTGGCCGACCACGGCTGGAACGTCGCCGAGCGCGGCCTGATCGGTGCTCCCCCGGTGCGGGTGCTGGTCGGGGACGAGCGGCACGCCACGATCGACCTGGCGCTGCGCTATCTCGGGCTCGGCGCGCCGACTCCGGTGGCCTCCGACGACCAGGGGCGGATCCGGGCCGGCGCCCTGCGCGAGGCCCTGGACGGCGCCGGCCCGGCGATCGTCTGCCTGCAGGCGGGCAATCTGCACTCGGGCGCGTTCGACCCGTTCACCGAGGCGATCCCGGTCGCAAACGAGGCCGGCGCGTGGGTGCATGTGGACGGTGCGTTCGGGCTGTGGGCCGCGGCCTCGCCGACCCTGCGGCATCTCGTGGCCGGCGTCGAAGCGGCCGACTCCTGGGCGACCGACGCGCACAAGACGCTGAACACGCCCTACGACTGCGGGATCTCGGTGGTCCGCGACGCGACGGCGATGCGGGCGGCGATGGGCGTGCACACGAGCTATCTCATCAACGCGGCCCCGGCCGACGGGCCGGCCGACCCGTCGGAGACCGCGCCGGAGTTCTCCCGCCGGGCGCGGGGCGTGCCGGTGTGGGCGGCGCTGCGCTCGCTCGGCCGCGGTGGAGTCGTCGATCTGATCGACGGGCTTGTCGTCGCGGCCGGGAAACTCGCCGAGGGCATCGCCGCGATCGACGGGGCCGAGATCCTCAACGACGTCGACTACACCCAGTTCTGCGTGGCCTTCGGCAGCGACGAGCGGACGCGGGCGGTCACCGAGGCGCTGCTGGCCGACGGCCGGGTCTGGATGTCGGGCTCCCGCTGGCGGGACCGCGACGTGCTCCGGGTCTCGGTCAGCAACTGGTCGACCGACGAGGCCGACATCGCCGAGTCGATCGAGGCCGTCCGCCGAGCGGCCGCGGCTTAGGACCGGAAATCAGGAGCGGACCGCGGCGAACATCAGGCGGTCGCGCCACTCGCCCCGGATCAGGAAGTACGCCCGCATGCGGCCCTCCGGCGCCATGCCGATCTTCCGCAGGACCCGGGCCGAGCCGGTGTTGTCCGGATCGCAGGTGGCGGCGACCCGGTGCAGGTCGAGCTTGTCGAACGCGTAGCCGAGCAGCGCCCCGGCCGCCTCGGTCGCATAACCCTGGCCCCAGGCCTCGCGCGCGAACACGTAGCCCATCTCGGCGCGGCGATGGTCGAGGCTGGTCATGCTCAGCTCGGCCGCGCCGATCACGCGACGGTCGGCGAGGCGCTCCACCGCGTACGGGAAGGTGAGCCGAGGGGAAACCTCGGCCATGGCCACCGACCGGTTGACGTGGTAGCGCGTCTCCTCGACCGTGTTCGGCCCCCAGTCCATGAAGCGGACGACGTCGGCGTCGCTGGCGTACGCGTGCACGGCCGGCAGGTCGCCGGGCCGGAAGGCCCGCAGCAGGAGGCGGTCGGTCAGCAGCTCATCCATGGGTCACCCGCAGTCGCATCGCCGGGTCGGCCGTGCGCACGAAGCCCAGGTCGGCGTAGAGCCGCTCGCCGTCGGCCGACGCGCGCAGATCGGCGGCCCCGACGCCCCGCGACCGGAACCATTCCAGGAGGGCTTCCATGCAGGCCCGGCTGTAGCCGCGACGCCGGTGAGACGGGTCGGTGGAGACGTTGAAGACGTAGCCGAACAGCCCGGACGGGTTGACGGGGCTGCCGAGCCGCTCCTCGATGATGCCGACCGCGCAGGACGCGAGTCCACGACCATCGGGCCGGTCGACCACGAACGCGGCCATCGACGAGTCGGGCCCGGTGAGACGCTTGCGCAGGGTCTCGCCGGCCGACGGGACCCAGTCGTCGTTCCAGCTACTGGGGTCGGTGAAGGTATGGAGCATGACCGCGCGGAGGCGGATCAACTCGTCGGCGTCGTCGGGGGTGGCCGGGCGGGCGCTCATGCGCAGGAGGCTAGCGAAGCCGGGCTAGCCCGGTCGCGGCAATATCGGGTGAGCGAGCACACCTGGTCTTTCAGATTTTAAAGAGTTAGGGTTTCTCCATGGCCGAACCGTTGACGGACACCGAGCAGACCGCCTGGCGTACGTTCATCGAGAGCTCCTGGGCACTGCACACGCGCCTGGAAGACGAGTTACGCGCGGCCACCGGCCTGAGCATGAACGACTACCACGTCATGGTCGTGCTCTCCGAGGCACCGGAGCGCCGGCTGCGGATGGGTGAACTGGCCAGCCGCCTGGTCTTCTCGCCCAGCCGGGTCACCTACCAGATCAACTCGATGGTCAAGCGGGGCCTGGTCCGCAAGCAGAGCTGCCCCGAGGACGGCCGCGGCCAGGAGGCCGTGCTGACCGACGACGGGCTGGCCGCACTGCAGGCCGCCGCACCACTGCATCTCGACACTGTCCGTAAGGCGTTCATCGACCACGTGGACGCCGACGAGCTCGAAGTGATCAACCGCGTCTTCAAAAAGGTCCGGGAGGCCTGACATGCCCGCCATCACCGTCGACGACGTCCTCGTCCTGCCCCGGCTGCCGCTGCTCGACCCGGCCGCCACCGCGTTCCGCCCGGTCCGCCGCCTGACGACGGCGCCTCAAGGCTATGAGGGCGAGGGCTTCCCCGTACGCCGCGCCTTCGCCGGAGTGCCCCTCAACGAGCTCGACCCGTTCATCCACCTCGACCAGATGGGTGAGGTCGACTACGCGCCGGGCGAACCCAAGGGCACCCCGTGGCACCCGCACCGCGGCTTCGAGACCGTCACCTACATGATCGACGGGATCATGGACCACCAGGACTCCAACGGTGGCGGCGGCACGATCACCAACGGCGACACCCAGTGGATGACCGCCGGCCAGGGCATCCTGCACATCGAGGCCCCGCCGGAGCAGCTGGTCATGAGCGGCGGGCTGTTCCACGGCCTGCAGCTGTGGGTCAACCTGCCCCGGGTCGCCAAGATGATCGCCCCGAAATACCAGGACATCCGCGGCCGCGAGGCCTCGCTGCTGACCACGCCGGACGGCGGCGCGCTGATCCGGGTCATCGCGGGCGAGATCGCCGGGCACAGCGGCCCCGGCTCGACCCACACCCCGATCAACCTCGCCCACATCACCCTGCAGCCGGGTGCCCAGCTCGACCTGCCGTGGCAGCCCGACTACAACGCCCTGGTCTACGTGCTCTCCGGCCGCGGCACGGTCGGCGCCGAGGCGCGCCCGATCGAGGCCGGCCAGCTCGCCGCGCACGGCCGGGGCGACGCGATCCGGGTCTCGGCGCGCGACACCACAGACCTGTTCGTGATGGGCGGCCGGCCGATCCGCGAGCCGGTGGCGCACTACGGCCCGTTCGTGATGAACACCAAGGAAGAACTGCAGCAGGCGTTCGAGGACTTCCAGAAGGGCCGCCTCGGAGTCATCCCGGCGGGCAAGGTCCCCCACACCGACTGACTACGCTGTCCCCCATGGGGATGATCGAGCAGTTCGCTGATCTCGTCGTCCGGGCCGGCGCCAACGTGCAGCCGGGCCAGGGCGTGGTTCTTCGCTCCGACACGGCGCATCTTCAGATCGCCCGGGTGGTGGCCGAGGCCGCCTACGCGGCCGGCGCCTCCTGGGTCGAGCCGGTCTTCAATGACGGCCCGCTGCGGCGGTCCGCCGTGTCGCACGCGAGCCTCGAGACGCTGAGCACCAGCCGGGGCTGGGCGCTGGCCCGCATCGAGGAGTGGCGCGAGCAGGGCTTCGCGTCGATCCTGCTGGCCGGTGACCCCGACCCGCACCTCTTCGACGGGCTCGACCCGGCCCGGGTCGCCGCCCAGCCGGTCGAGGAGGCGCAGGCGATGCGGCGGGCGATGTTCGGCGGCATGCGCTGGAGCATCGCCGCCGCGCCCAACGCGGGCTGGGCCCAGCAGGTCTTCGGCGAACCCGACCTCGACCGGCTCTGGGAGGCGGTCGGCACCGCCATGCGGCTCGACACCGCCGACCCGGTCGCCGAATGGCAGCAGCGGTCGGCCACGCTCGGCGCCCGGGGCCGCGTCCTGGACGCGCTCGAACTCACCGAGATCCGCTACGTCGGCGAGGGCACCGACCTGACCGTCGGCCTGCTGCCGGGCACCCGCTGGACCGGCGGCGGCCTGGTCGACGAGGCCGGCGTGCCCTATCTTCCGAACATCCCGACCGAAGAGGTCTTCACCAGCCCCGACCGCTCCAAGGCCGATGGTGTGATCCGGCTCACCAAGCCGGTGGTGATCGCCGGCCAGCTCGTCACCGGCCTGGTCGTCACGTTCTCCGGCGGCGTGATCGTCGACGTGACCGCGTCCGAGGGCGTCGACGTCGTGCGGGCCCAGCTCGAGACCGACCCGGGCTCGCGCCGGCTGGGCGAGGTGTCCCTGGTCGACAAGGAGAGCCGCATCGCCAAGGCCGGCATCGTCTTCCACAACACGCTCTTCGACGAAAACGCGGGCTGCCACGTGGCCTGGGGACAGAGCTTCCCGTTCGCGGTCGACGGCGGCATGGCGATGACCCCGGCCCGGCGGTTCGAGCTCGGGCTCAACGAGTCGAGCGTGCACACCGACGTGGTCATCGGCGGCGCGGGACTGACCGTCACCGGCCGCGGGGCCGGCGGCACGGTCGACATCATCAAGGACGACGAGTGGGTGCTCTAGGAGCGCCCTACGACGAGATCGCCGACTGGTACGAGCACGAGTTCCTCCCGGCCACCGACATCCACGACAAGATCGGCGTTCGCCGATCGCTGGAGACGCTGCTCGGCCCGGGGAACGGCGCCTGCCTGGAGGTGGGTTGCGGCACCGGGGTGTACGCCGCCCAGGTGCGCGAGCTCGGCTGGACTCCCCTGGGCGTCGACCTCTCGGCCGGGATGCTCGCGTACGCCCGCGAGCGCCTGCCGATCGCCCAGGGTGACGCGACCGCCCTGCCGGTCCGCGACCGGTCGGTGGAGGCGGCCGTCGCGATCATGGTGCACACCGACATGCCGGATTACCCGGCGGTTCTGCGGGAAGTCGCCCGGGCCCTGCGCCCGGGCGGCGCGTTCGTCCACGTCGGAGTTCATCCGGCGTTCTGCGGGGGTTTCGCCGACCGGAGTGATCCGGAGGCGGTGGTCATCCGTCCGGGCTACCTGGACGGCCGGTGGACCCGGTCGTCGTGGACGACCGAGGGGGTGCGCCACCGGGTCGGAGCCTCCCACTTCCCGCTGCCCTCCCTGTTGAGCAGCTTCCTGGCGGCCGGCTTGACTCTCACCGGATTCGCCGAGGGCGGTGGGCCGGTCCCGGTGACGCTCTCGATCCGGGCGGTCAGTTCATGAAGAGCATCGCGGTAACACCCAGCAGCACCATCAGCAGGACCGCGATGAGCAGGCCCTTCTCCGCGGAAGCGGCGGCAGCGGGGACGTCGGTGGTGGATGCGGCGGCGGTCGTGGTGAGCGGCTCGCTGCTCATGATGTGATCCCTCCGGGGAGTCGACTGGCTCAGCGTGCGCCGGTCAGTCAAGGGGCATAACGTGAGGGCTTCGTCGACCTCGGGGAGAGCTGCCCGTGCCATTACCGGACTGGTTTCTCAGCGCGGAGGAACGTGGCAACCCGGACTCCTCCATACCCACCTGGTGTGCCGCAAACACGGTTGAGACCCTTATTCACGGAAAAGGGTATTTCGCCCGATTGGCCGAGACGGTAGAAACGCTGAGTGATGGTGATCACCTCTTCTTCACCGACTGGCGCGGCGACCCCGACGAGCTGACCAGCGACGATGGCCCAACCGTGGCCCGGCTGTTCGCCGACGCGGCACGCCGGGGAGTAATCGTCAAGGGGCTGCTGTGGCGCTCGCACTGGGACAAGCTCGCCTACAGCGAAGAGGAGAACCGCAGCCTCGGCGACGAGATCCGGGCCGCCGGCGGCGAGATCCTGCTCGACCAGCGCGTCCGCCGCGGCGGCTCACATCACCAGAAGCTGGTGGTGTTGCGCTTTCGTGACCGGCCGCACCTGGACGTCGCGTTCGCCGGCGGCATCGACCTCTGCCACAGCCGGCGGGACGACGAGAACCACCTGGGCGACCGGCAGCCGATCGCGATGGCTTCGGCGTACGGGAAGACGCCGCCCTGGCACGACGTGCAGCTGGCGTTGCGGGGCCCGGTCGTCGGCGCACTCGACCTGACCTTCCGCGAACGCTGGAACGACCGCGCCCCCCTCGACCAGGACGGCCCGATCTCGACCGCGATGGACAAACTCCACCACGCCGACCTGCACGCGTCTCCGCTGCCCCCATTGCCGCCCGACCCCGCCCCGGCCGGCTCCCTGGACATCCAGACGCTGCGCACCTACCCGTCGATGCGGCCGGCCTACGGCTTCGCCAAACACGGCGAACAGTCGATCGCCCGCGGCTACACCAAGGCCATCAAACGGGCCCGCCGCCTGATCTACATCGAAGACCAATACCTGTGGTCGGCCGAGGTCGCCGACCTGTTCGCCCGGGCCCTCCGCGCCAACCCCGCACTGCACCTGATCGCCGTGGTGCCCCGCCACCCGGACGTGGACGGCAAGTTCGCGCTGCCGCCCAACGAGGTCGGCCGCGAGATCGCGGTGACGGTGTGCCGCAAGGCGGCCCCCGACCGGGTACACATCTTCGACCTGGAAAACACCGAGGGCACCCCGATCTACGTGCACGCCAAGGTGTGCGTGATCGACGACGTCTGGTGCAGCGTGGGCAGCGACAACTTCAACCGGCGCTCGTGGACCCACGACAGCGAACTGTCCAACGCGATCGTCGACTCAGAACTCGACGAACGCGCGCCCCAGGACCCGGCCGGTCTGGGCGACGGGGCGCGGCGCTTCGCCCGCGAACTGCGGCTCACCCTGATGCGCGAACACCTCGGCGCGGACGCGGATCTCATCGATCCGCTCGACGCCGTACGCGCGATGACCGCCGCCGCCGACCGCCTCCGCTCCTGGCACGACGGCGGCCGCGCGGGCGACCGCCCACCGGGCCACCTGATGCCGCATCGCACCGGGCACATGCCGTGGCACCGGCGCCTGTGGGCGGTGCCGACCTACCGCGTGGTCTACGACCCGGACGGCCGCCCGTTGCGCGACCGGCTCCGGGGCCGCTGGTAAGCCGTCGGCGTCAATCTTGATGCGGTCCGTGAGGACATCGCCGTGCTGCCCCGCGATCTGCCCGGCGCCCGATCGACCTGAGCGACCCGACGGTGGTTTCGTTGTCGGGCGCGTCGTCAGGGCGCTCACAGTCGGCGCGCGGGTCGCTCCCACGCGCACGGACACCGCGTTGCCGACGCTTGGTGGTCAACTCGCCGATCGCCGGGTTTGTGGGTGGAGGCGTCGTCCGGCACCGCGTGCACGTCGGGGGCGGTCAGGGGCGGCGATGCTCGTCCACGCACACACCGCGGTGGTGCAGTCGCCGGTTGCCCCGGTCGCCGCGTCGTCGTGCGTCGGCGGGGCGCGGCGGGGCGCGGCAGGGCGGGGCGCGGCGCGGCGCGGCGCGGCGCGGCGGTGAAGCCTGAACCCGGCCGGCCGGGCCTCGTAAGTCGCGAAGCTAGCTCCTCGCCGGCACGGGCGGGCCGGCCTTCGCGGTGACGGACAGGTGGCGGGCGGCCGCCGTCGCCGCCAGGAAACCCGCGAGGACGATCGCTCCCTCGGCGCCGATGACGGCTGGGGTGAGGGCGAAGTCGAGCGCCCAGCCGACCCCGGCCGCGGCGAGGATCGCGGCGGTCAGCGCGGGCGGCAGCAGCAGGCTCATCCTGGTCGCCGTGTCGCGGATGCGGGACGTCTGGCGCAGGACGAGGCGTACCCCCACGGCCGCGCCCGCGATCACCACCGCGGCCACCCCGCCGTAGAAGATGCCGGCCGCGAGCCAGATCGGCACGTGCGTGCCGCGCGGCAGGTCGAAGGCGGCCACGAACACGTCGTGCAGACCGATCACCACGCCGTAGCCCACGATCAGCGACAGCACGGCGCCGGCGGTCGCGACGCCGAGGACCGGGCCGTAGAGCGGCGGGGTGCGTTCGACACCGGCCTCCTCGGCGACCCGCCGGGCGAATCCGGCGACGTCGGCGCCGACCAGGCCGGCCGGGTCGAGCCCGTCGGCCGCGGCCGCCTCGAGCTCGGCGCGCAGGTCGGCGGCGAGCGTCGCCCGGTCGCCGGGGCCGACGCCGAGCTTGCGCCACTGCCGGTCGGTCACGGTCACGAGCTCGTCAACGGACATGGTCGTCTCCCAACGGGATGAGGGTGTCGTTCACGACGCCGGCGAAGTGGACCCACTGCTCCCGCCAGGCGGCCAGCCGCTCGTGGCCGGCCTCGGTGAGCCGGTAGATCTTGCGGGGCGGGCCGGTGGGGCTGGGCTCCACCGCGTTGGCGAGGAGCCCGAGGCGGTGCAGGCGGGTGATCAGCGGATAGACCGTGCCGTAGCTGACCGTCCCGAAGCCGGCGACCTCGAGCCGGCGGACGAGGTCGTAGCCGTGGGCGGGCTCGGCGGCGAGCAGCGCGAGCAGGCACATGTCGAGGCAGCCGCGCAGCAGCTGAGCCTGCCGTTCGGCCGCGTCGTCGGCACCCGGGGTCGCTATCATACACCGCATAATACTGAAGGTATTAGGTGCCGTAAACTAGCGCAGTGCCTAGCTGGTGAGTTCCCAGGAGCCCGGCACCCAGATGGGTGCCTCCGGGTCGCCGGTCAGGGTGAAGCCGACCCGCCACATGCTCACGGCCGGGCGGCCCGCGGCGATCCAGCGGTCGAGGATCGACGCGGCCTCGGCGCCGAGCAGGGTCGGGCCGGCCGTGCGCACCGAGCCGTCGGGGAAGATCACGGCGCCGCCGCTGCGGTCGTCGTCGATCAGGGCCAGCGAGCTCTGCTGGACGCCCGGCACCGCGGCGTGGCTGGTTCGCCGGTCCCAGACGCCGGAGGCGTACCAGAGGTCGCGGTAGGGAATCCCCTCCAGCGGCGGGTCGAACCGGGCCGGGGCGAACTCGGTGAGCTCGCCCAGTTCGCGGGCCCCGGCGGCCGGTGGGAAGGAGCCCGGGTGGGTGGCCGAGAGCGGCCCGGCCGCGGTCATGAAGCCGGCGTGGCAGACCAGGCCGGCGGTGAGCGGGCCCGCCGGATCAGCGAGCGTCGCCGGGCGGCGGGCGGCCAGCACCGGGTGCATGCCGGCGTGGTCGACCGGGGCGACGATGACGCCGTCCGGTTCGAGCTGGTCGAGCCAGCGCGGCGAGATGCCGGCGACGCCGACGGTCACGATCACCCGGTCGAAGTGGCCGCCGGGGTGACCCGCGTAGCCGTCGCCCTGCTCGACCGTCACGCCCTCGACGCCGGCCCGGGCGAGCGCCGCGCGGGCCCGGCCGGCGACGTCTTCCTGCACGTCGACGCTGGTCACGGTCGCGCCGATCGAGGCGAGCACGGCCGCGTTGTAGCCGGTGCCGGCGCCGATCTCGAGCACCCGCAGGCCGGGCCGCACGTCGAGGGCCTCGATCATCAGGGCCATCAGCGACGGCTGGCTCGACGAACTGATCGGCAGCCGGTCGCGGACCTTGGTGACCAGCGCATCGTCCTGATAGACCAGGGACAGGAAGTCGTCGTCGCCCGGCCGCGCCCAGCCGCCGCCGTTGCGGCGGAAGCCGTCCGGCACGAAGGCCTCGCGCGGCAGCCCGGCGAACGCCGCCGCCAGCTCGGGCGTCAACGTCACCCCGCTGCGGCGGATCTGCTCGAGGAACTCATCCATGCGGCTATGTTTGCGCTGCATCGACGGCCGCCGCTAGTCGCTCGGGCACGTCGGCGGCGTGGTAGGGGTGTTCGGCCGGCTCGATCGCGGCCAGGAACCGGGCATAGGTCTCGGCCGCCCAGAGCGCGGCCATCGGCCGCATCAGCTCGGCGGCGCGCCTCGGCTCGCTGCCGGGCACGCTCAGTTCCCAGCGGTACGCCCATTGCCGCAGCACCGCCTCGGCATCCTCGAGGCGCTCGGTGAGACGCAGAATGTCGAGCGCCGGGTGGCCGGCGTAGCAGTCGCCCCAGTCCATGATGGTCAGTCGCGCGTCCGGGCCGATCCGCACGTTGCCCGGGTGCAGGTCGCCGTGCACCAGCGTGTCGGGCAGCCCGCACGCGGCGACCTCGGCCAGCCGCCGGGGCACGTCGTCGAGCAGCTTGCCCAGCCCGGGGATCCGCTCCTCGAACGCCCGGGCGAACGTCAGGTCGATGCCCCGCCGATCCGGAACGACGACGGGCACCCGGCCCGCGAAGTGCTCCTGCACCGGGTGAAACGCCGCCGCGATCCGGTCGCAGACCTCGGCCCCGGCGCCGTAGCCGTCCTCACCCGGCCGGTGCCCGAGCAGCATCCGCCCGTGCGTCCCGGCCGCGAGCAGAGGCGGGACGAGCCCGGGCGCCACCGAGTCGACCATCGGCAGCGCCTCGGCCTCGTGGACGAAGAAGGACGGCACCTGCTTGATCCAGGCCACCGGCTCGCCACCCGCGTCGTCGAGCCGCCAGATCGCCGACAGGTTCCAGGTGCGCTGCTGACGCGCCGCCGCATAGTCGATGTGCCGCGCGGCCCAGGCGAGGGTCGCCGCCGGCCCGCCCACGGCGGCATAGGCCGCCCGGTGCGGCTGCGCCGATCCGGGAGAATCGTCCCGGGCCGCCGCCGGCGCAAGGCCGGCCGAAGCCGGGTAGGCCAGCGTGAGTGCCTGGAGTGCGCCCGGGATCGGGCCGGAGACCTCCGCCAGGTAGGTGACGTGGCCGCCGGGCGGGGCCGGGCGGTCGGCGTGCAGCAGGCGCAGCACCTGCACGCCCGTGCGCGAGGCGATCTCGCCGACCTCCTGCCACCAGGGCGTCGTCACCTCGAAGGGCGGCAGCTCCCCCAGCACCTCACCCGACGGGTCGACCAGGACCAGAGTCACCGTGCGCACGGCGGGACCGTAGCCTAGGCGAGCGGCTTCCCGCTCGTGCTTTTCACGTGGGCCGGGATCTCGCCCTCGTGGTGGTCGCCGGTCGTGGCGGTGCCGCTCGGCTCGAACATCAGGATCGATCCGCCGGGCGAGGACGGCTTGTGCTCGACGCCCTTGGGCACCACGAAGACGTCGCCCGGGCCGAGCGAGACGGTGCGGTCGCGCAGCTCGATGTCGAACCGGCCGTCGAGCACCAGGAAGAACTCGTCGGTGTCGGTGTGGGTGTGCCAGACGTGCTCGCCCGCGGCGTGCGCGATCCGCACGTCGTAGTCGTTCATCCGCGCCACGATGCGCGGGTCGTAGACGTCGTCGAACGAGGCCAGCGCCTCGTGCAGGTTCACCGGTCGCTCCATGTCCGCCATCGTGCCCCCTGGAGGTCAGCCGGTCTTGCACGTTTTTGACATGTGACGACCGTTCCGGCGGTTCCGGTCGTCCGGCCGGACAGGTCGGCGACCCGGGCCGCCGATGCGTTCCGGTGCCCGCGATGCCAGCATGACCTGGGAAAACACCTCTGCTGCAAGAGGGGCGGGCGGGCCGATGATCGGGGAATCGAAGCTCGGTGGTCCGGAATATCCGGAGCCACCCTCGGCGACCGAGGCCGAGGTGGAGGCGGAGAGGGAACACGCCGCCCGGGTCGAGGCGCACCAGGCGACGACGGGCTGGGGCCCCGAGTCGACGGTCCGGCTGGCCTCGCTGACCTCGCGGATCGCCAAGCTCCAGCGGCAGCCGCCGATCGGCCCGGTCCAGGCCGCGCTGGCCGTTCTCGCCATCGTCGCCGACCTGGGCTTCGCCGCCCTGGCCACGATGTCGGCGCTGGGCGGTGACGGCGACATGGCCGACGAGGGCGTGCTCGTTCTGCTGGCGATGTTCGTGCCGACGGTGTGGGCGGCGTGGACCCTGGCCGGGCTCGTCCGGCGCCGCCGCGAACACATCTATCGCGCCGAGCGTGAGCACCTGCGCCGGGCGCGCGGATGCGGCGACCCGGGCTGCCGGCGCTGCACCTGACCGGTCAGGGTCACTTCGGCGGATGCGGCGACCCCGGCTGCCGGCGCTGCACCTGACCGGTCAGCGGATCACCGCGTACCTCAGGTGGGTGACCGATTTTCCCTCGGTGACCACCGGGTCGCCGAGCCGGACCGGCGTCTTCGCGAGGTGGTCGAAGAAGCGGATGCCCCGGCCGAGCAGCACCGGGATCAGCGACACCGAGATCGCGTCGAGCACGCCCGCGTCGAGGAACTGCTGGGTGATCGAGGGCGTGGCGACCACGATGTCCCGCTCGCCGGCCTCGACCCGGGCCGCCTCCAGCGCGGCCATCGGGTCGGTGTAGAAGGTGGTTCGCGAGTCCGGGCGCGGCCAGCCGTTGGGCACCGTGTGGCTGACGACGAAGACCGGGCTTCCGGCCGGGTGCGTGCCACCCCAGCCGCCGGCGATGTCGAAGACGCGGCGGCCGCAGATCAGCGCGCCGACCCGGCCCGAGATGAGCGGCTCCAGGTGACCGGCGCTGGCCTCGGTGACCCGGAAGGAGAACTGTGGGTTCGCGGTCGGCACTTCGATGTCGCCGTTGCCGAACCAGCCGAAGAGTTCGTCGATGCCGTCGTTCTCGTCCGCGATGAACCCGTCGAGGGACATGGACATGTCTGCGATAACTGTCATGCCACTTGGTCGGAGCGGTTCAGCGCGGCTCGACACGGCGGCGGAAGTTTTCTTCGAGCACGCGGCGGTCGGGACGCCCGAGCAGGCGAAGGCGGGCCATGCCGCCGTCGGGGTAGATGTCGAGGCGTACGTGGGCGGCCGGCCGGTCGTCCGCGAGCGGGAAGCGGTGGCGGGTGTCGGGGTGCAGCGGCGTACGCGGAAGCAACTCGAACCACTCCCGTTGGTCGGCCGAGCCGAGCAGCCGCGCGGCCCCGGGGGCGTTGCCCTTGAAGTGGGTGGTGTCGAGGTCGGCGAAGGTGAGCCGGGACGGGGCGGCCAGCCGCACGATCACCCAGTCGTTGCCGTCGTCGCGCCGGCGGGCGGTCTCCCAGCCGTCGCCCATGTGCTGGGCCAGGCCGGGCATCAGCATGCTCTCGGGGTGGCCGTAGAACATGTCGCTGCAGTCGACGACCCGGCCGCCGTGTTCCAGGGCGGCCACGTCGAACTCGCTCGGCAGCAGCGCGGGGTCGGGAACGACGTCGCCGTGCACCCGCAGCCGGGCCACCCCGCCGTCCGGATAGATCGTGAGACGGACCTGGCTGAACCGCCGCTCGTCGTCGACGCCGAACAGGTTGCGTGAGTCGCCTTGGAGAGGGCTCTTCGGCACGAGGGGCAACCAGTCATGCCCGAAAAGACCATCAATCGATGCGAAGGGCGGAAAGTTTCCGGTGAAGAACGCCGTATCGACGACCACCCCACGAATCACGCCCGGCGCCCCCAACCGGATGATCACGGAGTCGGAGCCCGGCGAACGGCGCCGCCGCGACTCCCAGCCGTCGTAGACCTGGCCCTTGTGGTCGAAGGTCCGCGGGGTGAACGTGGGCGCCGACGGCAGCACCAGATGGTCGGCCGACGCGAAGAACTCGTCGTCGACCCGGACCACACCGCCCCCCAGGAGGCGGGACGCCAGGTCGGGCAGCTGCGTGAAGTCGGCCATCAGGTGTCCTCCCGGATCAGGAAACGGCCGCGCGGCACGTCGCCGGTCACCGGCCGGCCGCGCAACCAGGTCGTCGTGACCACACCGGCCAGCGCCTTGCCCGCATAGGGGGTGACCGGGTTCTTGTGGTGCAGCTTGAGCGGATCGACCACGAACGTCGCCTCCGGATCGAACGCCACCAGATCCGCGTCGGCGCCGACCGCGATCCGGCCCTTGGCATAGAGCCCGACCAGGTCGGCCGGCCGCCGCGCCATCCAGTCGGCCACATCGGCCAGCGTGTGCCCGCGCTCCCGGGCCGCCGTCCACATCACCGGAAGCCCGAGCTGGATCGACGCGATGCCGCCCCAGGCCGCCGCGAAGTCGGGTTTCTTGAGCTCCGGCGTGCAGGGCGAGTGGTCGCTCACGACGCACGTGATCAGGCCCTCGGCCAGGGCCGCCCACAGGCGGTCGGCGTTGGCGGCGTCCCGGATCGGCGGGCAGCATTTGAACTCCGACGCGCCGTCCGGAACCGCGGCCGAATCCAGGGTCAGGTAGTGCGGGCAGGTCTCGGCGGTCACGCGTACGCCCGCAAGCCGTGCCGCGGCGATCAGCGCAAGCGAGTCGGCGGCCGAAAGATGCAGGATGTGGACCCGCGCGCCCGCCCGGCGGGCCGTTTCGATCGCCGTGGCGATCGCCGACCGCTCGGCGTCGGGCGGGCGTGAGGCGAGGAAGTCGGCGTAGGAGCGGGAGGGGGCGTGGGCGTGCAGGTGATCGGGGTCCTCGGCGTGCACGATGAACTGGGCGTCGACCGTGCGCATCGCCTCGGCCAGCTCAGCCGGGGTGACGGGGGGAAACTCGGGGACTCCGGAGTCGGCGAGGAACGACTTGAAGCCGAAGACGCCGGCGTCGTGCAACTCGCGCAGTCGGCCGGAGTTTCCCGGGACGGCGCCGCCCCAGAAGCCGACATCGACGTGGATCTGCCCGTTCGCCGCCTGCTGCTTGATCCGCAACGCCGCAAGATCCACTGTTGGCGGCCGGGAGTTCAGCGGCATGTCGACGATCGACGTCACGCCACCCGCCGCGGCCGCCCGGGTCGCCGACGCGAAACCCTCCCACTCGGTGCGCCCCGGCTCGTTGACGTGCACATGCGTGTCGACCAGGCCGGGCAGCAGCGCCGTGTCTCCCAGATCGACATCCTCGCCGGCGTCGGCCTCCGCGTCATACTGCCGAACGGCGACGATCCGCCCGCCACTCACGACGACGGCGGCCGGGGATTCCCCGGCCGCCGTGATCGCCCTTCGCGAGCGCACGACGAGGTCGTCCATGCACCCGACACTAGGGCCTAGCAGGTGCCGTTGTCGGTCCAGACGTCCCACTGGCCGCTGTGGGTGGCCGGCGACTCGTTCTGCGTCCACCACTTGGCGGTGTACTTGTGACCGTTCTGGCTGACCGTGGCGCCACCGTTGTAGGCCGTGGCCGCGTTCCACGCCGCCGGGCAGTTACCGCCGCCACCGGTCGGCGGCGTCGTCGTCGGGCCACCGGTCGGGACCGTGGTGGGCGGGGTCGCGCCGGCGAACCGGGCCGAATACTTCGTGAACTCCCACGCCGTCTGGGGAACGCTGCTGCACGTGCCCGAGGTCGTGCTCTGGTTGGGGTCCGGGCACTGGCGGTCGCGGTTGACCGACCAGTTGGTATAGCGGGCCAGGTGGTGGCTGGTCGCGTAGTCGAGCGTGGCCTGGAAGTCGGCCTGCCGGAAATACTCGCCCGAGTCGCTGCGGCCGTTCATCTGCGAGATGCCCTCGTGGGCGTACGCGGTCGCGCTGTCCCACCCGAACGTGCTCATCAGCAGCGAGTGGAAGGCTTCGAGCGCCGAGATCTGCGCCGACGACCCGTTGAACCCGCCGTCGAACGGCATGATCGAGTAGTTGGCCGGGGTGAAGCCGTCCGACTTCGCCTGGAGCAACATCTGGGTGCCGAACCATCCGGTGCCCGCCGAGGTGCCGGCCGTGGTGATCGAGACGTACAGGCCGGGGTTGTTGCGCTGCAGGATCTGCGCGGCGCCGACCTCGTTGGCCACCGCGGCGGTGTTCTCGTACTCCGGCTCCTCGAGGTCGAAGTCCATCGCCTTGAGGCCGTACTTGGTGACCACCTGCTGGTAGGCGGCCGCGGTCGCCTGCGGCGTGCCACAGGTCTGGCCGAGCTTGGTGCCGCCGTACCCGCCGATCGAGACGGAGACGTCGCCGCCGTTGTTCCGGATGTTGTTGATCATCGCCGAGGCGGTGGTGTCGGAGGAGACCGCCTGGGTGCCGTCCCACGTCGGCGTACAGCCACCGCCGTTGGGCGCCAGGATGAACGCGAGCTGGAAGGCTTTCTGGCCGGTCGCGTTCATGACCTGCACCGGGTCGGGCGGGCTGTTGTCGAACGGCATCAGGTAGGGGGCGCTGGCATACCAGTTGCTGCTGAGCGTGGCGGCGCTGGCCTGGGTGGCGGCGAAGACGCCGACGCCGGCCAGGGTCGCGGCGGCCGCCGCGACGGTGAGGATCTTCTTCACGGTCTCTCCTTGGGGGTGGGTCCGAGCCCGTATAAGAAACTTTCTTAACAGTTATTACACCAACCAACCCATGACAAATGTCATGGGTGCGTGAACGGCCATCGATGTTTGCCCGCTTTTCGAGTACGCCGCCGCCCCTCCCCAACCGCACGGCGCCCCTTCCGGCGGTCTCGGCGGCCTCCTGCCCGGGCACGGCCGTAGCGCCCGCTCGGCCTTCCGGCGCCCTTCGGCGCCCTTCGGCGCCCTTCCGTCGCCCTTCGGCCTTCCGTCGCCCTTCGGCCTTCCGGCGCCCTTCGGCCCTTCGGCGCCCTTCGGCCCTTGGCCCGGAGATGTTTTCTCGGGGATCGCCCAGGGTCTTCCCGGATGTCCTGTCCACGCCGGCCGGCGAAACGTATGACCAATGAGACGACTTTTAGGAGTATTGCTGTCCGGGACGCTCGTCGCGGCGACACCGGTCGCCGCGCGAGCCTCGACTTCGCCCCGGCAGGCCGCCCTTGATCAGATCGTCGCGACCGGCGCCGTCGGGGCGGTCGCCGAGGTGCGTGACGATCACGGTGTCTGGCGCGGCAGCAGCGGCACCGCGGTGCTGAACACGACCACGCCCGTACCGGTGAACAGCCGTTTCCGCGCCGGCAGCATCACCAAGACCTTCGTCGCCACCGTCGTGCTCCAGCTGGCCGCGTCCGGCCGCCTCCGCCTCGACGACCCGGTCGCCCGATGGCTGCCGTCGATCGGCCCGGGGATAACCGTGCGCGACCTGCTCGACCACACCAGCGGCCTGTTCGACTACCTGCGCACTTTGGACCTGCCGCCGTCGCCCGAGTTCTTCGCCAACCGCTACCGCACGTGGACCGCGGACGAGCTGGTGGAACGAGGGCTGGCCCAACCACCCACGTCCGACCACCCCGGCACCACGTTCGCCTACTCCAACACCGGCTACATCCTGCTCGGCCAGCTCATTTCCGCCGTGACCGGGCACACCTACGCCGACGAGATCGACCGCCGGCTGATCCGCCCGCTCGGCCTGACCGGAACCTCGGTGCCCGGCACCTCGCCCCGCATCCCCGGACCGCACCCGCACGGGTACGTCCGGGGACCCGGCGACAGCCTCGTCGACCTCACCACCATGAACCCGTCCGTCATGGGCGCGAGCGGCCAGATGATCTCCACCACCGCGGATCTCAACCGGTTCTTCGCCGCGCTGTTCGCCGGCCGTCTCCTGCCCCGGCCCGTGCTGGCCGAGATGGAGCTTCCCGGAGTGCCCGGCTCGCCCTACGGGCTGGGCCTGTTCTTCCGGAACACCCCGTGCGACATCCCGGTCTACGGCAACGACGGGGACGCGCTCGCCTACCAGGCCTGGTCGTACTCCACACTCGACGGAAGCCGCCAGGTCACGATCGCGGTGACGCCCAACTTCCAGGCCAACCTCGACGACCTGGTCAACTCGTATGTCGACCAGGTCGTCTGCGGTTCATGACCCGGTTCGGAACTGGTAGATCTGCGTGCCCGCGGTCTCCTCGCCGTTGTCCGGCGCGGCCCACATCGTGATCGCCGGGCCGCCGGCCTCGAACTTCAGCGGGTTGCGGGTCATCACGTGCCCGGCCGCCGACCACTGCTGGAACGGGAACTCGTCGACGATCGTGCGCTTGTGCAGGTCGATCAGCGCGACGCCGCCCAGCTCGTATGTCGCGGCCGGGCCACCCGCGGCCGGCGTCTGCGGGAGCCCGGTGATCCCGCCGCACGCCATCTTCCCGGACTCCACGTATTGGCAGTCCTGGAAGTCGAGCAGGTTCTCCGGGTTCCGCCAGGTCGCCAGCGGCCGGCCGCTCAGCGACCACTCGTAGAAGGTCCGCGACCCCCAGTTGTTGCCGACCAGGCGCTCGCGCGTCGGGTCGTACACGATTCCGCCGATGTGGTCGGCGACCGTGAACATCCGGGTCACTTTGAACGTCCGCAGATCGACGCGGTCGATCTCGGCCGTGCTGCCCGGTCGGTATTGCGCGACCGGCACCCACAGGTAGTCGCCGGTCCGGTCGATGCCGCCGGGGTGATAGACGATGTCGTGGCCGAGGACGATGTCCTTGACCAGTTTCCCGGCCCGGTCGATGACGAACAGATGCCCGATCCCCTTGCCGGGGGTGCGGTCATAGCCGTCCACCGGCACCGGATATTTCACCGTCGCCTCGATGATCTGCGTCGAGCTCAGATAGAAGCGGTCCCTGGTGACGACCAGCCCTTCCGGGTGGTAGGTCGGAAAGTCCAGCTTGAGCGCCGACAGCTGCGTCCACGTGGTGTTCCGGTCCACCGTGGCCAGATCCTTGGCCAGCGTCGAGTCTCGCACCTGAGGCGAGGCCGACGCGCTTCCACCGACCGACAGGAGCGCGGCGACCAACGTGGCCGCGCCGAGCACCGACAGCACAGTCCTTCGATTCATCTTCAATCCCCTCCCACCGCGAGCCTTGCCCGCCGACCTGAACACCCGGCGTCACCGGGGTGACATGGTCGCGGTCAGGCGCCGCGGCGGAGGGTGTCGAGGTTGCTCGGTTGCTCGTCGTCGCCGCCGCGGGTGCGCGCGGCGATGTCGTGGCGCACCTCGTCCGACAGGGCGCGGAGCTGCGGGGTGGCCGGGGTGCGCGCGATGTAGCCCTGCACGTGCCGGATCTTCTGGTCGAAGATCTCCTTGAGCGTGAGCGGCGACTCGTCGTCGACGCCCTCGACGATGACGACGCGGCCGATGTGGGTGGCGCCGCGCTCGACCGGGTCGCGGGCGACCTGCATGACCAGGGCCAGTTCGGCCGCGGCCTGCGGGTGGTGGAGCATCGTGCGGTCGACCTTGATCTGGGTCAGCGGGAGCTCGGCCATGCGCGACACCGTGGCGTAGCCGGCGCCGAAGTCGTCGACCGCGAAGCTGACGCCGATGTCGCGGGCGACCTCGACCAGCTTCTGGTGGAAGTACGCATGGGGCTCGCCCGGCCAGCGCTCGCCGGGCCGGGCCTCGATCGGGTCCTGCTCGGAGATCTCCAGCGTGACGTTGGCCGCGTCGAGGCGGGCGGCGGCGATCGTCTCCCGGACCGTGTCGAGGTATTCGTCGCTGAGCAGCGAGCGGACCGACACGTTGACCGACACCGGCTTGGGGAAGTCGTCGGACCACGGCCCGTCGATGTGGGCCTGCGCGTAGGACAACAGCGCCTTACGGACGATGATCTGGTCGCGCACGATCACGAACCGGTCGCCCCACGCGTGGGCGATCTTCAGCATCGACACCGGGGCGCGGGTGTCGTCGGGCGCGCGGCGGGCCAGCGCCTCATAGCTGTGGACCCCGACCTTTTCCCATTCCGGGCTGATTTTGACTACCGGCTGGAAGACCACGACGAACGACTCGAGGACTTCGCGGTAGAGCGCCAGGCAGCGTTCGTAGAGAGCGGCCGGGAGCCGGCCGAACGTCTGCCGCAGCGCGCTCAGCACGTGGATCTCGGCCTCCTGGGGCGAGGCCGGGACGTCGGTGTGCCAGACCGTCTCGAGCACCTTGGCCAGCGGCTCGCCGATCGCGATCAGGTCGGCCGGCGGGTTGACGAACGCCAGCAGCAGCGTCTTGCCCTCGGCCCGGCTGATCGGCATGCAGAACAGCTCGTGGCCCAGCGAGTGGGTGACGTGGCCGAACCAGAGCGGGTCGGTCGGGAACCGCAGCTCGCTGCGGCTGCCGAGCAGGTGCTGCACGTCGGAGAGGTCGAACCGCGGCGTGGCGTCGACCTGGGTGAACCAGCCCGCGGTGTATTCGAGCAGGGCCACCGACTCGGCCCCGGTCGCCAGCTTGAGCAGATAGACCTTCGAGTTGTTGGCGACCGTCGGCACCTGCTGGGAGAGCCGGTCGATGAGGCCGGTCAGCGCCTCGGAGTGCCGGTCGAGCGGGCCCTCAAGCGGGACTATTCGGACACTGGGGGAGATCATCGGGACGTCGTCGGCGTCGTCGACGCCGATGATCACCTCGAGCCTCTTCTCAGTCACCGAGCGTCCTCGATTTCGAGCGTTCCCGACCGGAACGCTGTTCGAATGCGGCGTTGAGTGATCGTAGCGACTCCGGGCCGGCATTCAAATCGATCAGCGTCGAGTTGGGGTCCAATGACGACTATGGGCGATATCACCGTATGCACTGCTCACGTGCCGGATTGGCCGCCGATTTCGGATCCGGAAGACTACTCGTGGGTACGTCACTCAAATCACCCCGAGGGCGACCAAACCGCACCGATCATGTGAGCCAGTCGCTCAGACTGAGCCAGTCCTCGTCGTCGGCCGGGCGCACGCGCACCGAGTCACCGGCGTCGAGATCTTCGATGACCCCGAAGAGCCGATCAAGGACCTCGTCGTCCGGAAGGTCGCGGCTCAGTTCGAGATCGAGCCCCGAGTCCCCGTCGTCCAGGCCGGACGGGACCAGGTCGCCCAGACCGGCGAAGGCCTCGGCGATCGCCTCCTCGAGATCGTCCCGGTCGACCGAGCCGTCGATGACGATTTGCACCAGTTCCATGACCCGCTCCTCCTTCCGGACCATCGTCCAACCACTCGGCCACGCGGGAGCGGCGAGATCACCGTTTTGGCATCAAGTGCGACGGTGTGGATCAGGGGTTGCGTTGCCGGTCTCCGGGAGTTTGATATCCGGCATCATGCCTGGCCGGGGAAATACGGTGCTGGTCGCCCTGCGGGGTGGGGTGATCGGCTTGATCGCGTGCGGCCTCGGCACGATGGTCTACATGGCCCTGGCCGGCAACACCGCGGGCCCGCACGCCGCGCATCCAGGGCTGGTCGCCCAGGCGGTCCTGCCGGTCGGCCTGGGCAGCGGGGTGCTCCTGGCCTGGCTGCTGCGGCTGCGCCGGCCCCTGGCGGTCGGCATCGCCGGCCTGATCCTGAGCATCGCCGGCGCCATCTTCGCCTTCGTCGTCATCTACAACATGCTGGACATGTCCGACTCAATGGGAGAGCACCCCGCCTGGCCGCTCGGGGTCCTCCTGGCCGTGGTCGGCGTGGCCTACGCGGTGGCCGCCGTCCTGGCCGACGACTAGCGCCGCCGGCCGACCCGGGGCGGGCGCCGCCACCGGGTCGGGCATGTGCGACCGCCGGGGCAGCAGCAGGGGCGCCCCGAGCAGGAGCACCCCCGACACGGTGATCGCCGTCAACGGGCCGGTCAACGTGGCGAGAACGCCCCAGATCACCATCAGGGTGGCCTGGGAGAGCTTGCTGCTGATGCTCCAGGCGCTGACCACCTGGGCGGCGTGCTCGGTGGGCGCGCGCTGTAGGCGCTCTGTCGCGTAGATCGGGTTGAAGACGCCCATGCACGCGATCAGCAGGCCCTCGACGACGATCACGGTGAGCAGTCCGGGGATGCCGGGACGGGTGAACGCGAGACCGAGCGGGAAGATCGAGCGCAGCCAGCCGGTGACGATCATGACGCGGTACCGCCCGTAGCGGGCGACCAGCCGCGCGCAGAGGCGGGCGCCGGCGAAGCCGCCGAGGCTGGGCACGCCGAAGGCGAGGCCGTACTGCCAGGCCGGGAAGTGGTAGCGGCCGAGCAGGAGAACGGCGAGGAGCGGGAGGGTGGCCATGATCAGCCCGCTGGTCATCATCGCGTTGAGAAACAGTCGCCGCAGTGCCGGGTCGCCGAACACGACCCGCCAGCCGGTCAGCAACCGGGTCGCCGGGCCCCGGCGCGTCGCGACGTCGCTGCCGCGGATGCGGAGGACGGCGAGCGCGGAGAGCAGATAGCTCAGGGCGTCCGCCGCCACGGTGACGACCGGGCCGAGGGCCCCGATCAGGGCCCCGCCCAGGGGCGGTCCGGTCGCGGTCGCCACCCAGGTGGTGCCCTCGAACCGCCCGTTCGCGGCCAGCAGTTCGTCGCGGTGGACCAGGTGCTTCAGGTACGCGCCGGAGGCGGCGGTGAACACGATGTTCGCCGTTCCCGAGACGATCGACACAACGAGGAGTTGACCGAAGGACAGCCGGCCGAGAAGGTACGCCACCGGCACGCTCGCCATCGCCAGGAAGCGGACGACGTCCATGCCGATCATCACGGGGCGCTTGGCCCGGTGCTGGATCCACGGGCCGAGCGGAATCGCGACGACGGCGGCCACGGCGAGACCCGCCGCCTCCAGCACCGACACCGCGAACGCCGGCGAGTGCAGCACGCGGACCGCGATCAGGGGGAACGCGCCGAAGGCGATCCACGTGCCGTAGGTGCTGACCGCGTACGCGGACCACAACCAGCGGAAAGCTTTCATGCGTGCATCCCACCGGCCGGCCGGGCGGGCGGCAAACAACCGGTCTCCGGCGCGCCACAACCAACGGTTGAGTGGACCTAGGCTCAGGCCATGGATACCGAGGCGGTGCGTTCGTTCGTCCTCGCCGCGACGCTCGGCCGGCTGCAGCACGCCGCCGACGAGCTCGGCGTCACCCAGCAGGCCGTGTCGAAGCGCATCGCCGGCCTGGAGCGCGAGCTCGGCGTACGCCTGTTCACCCGCACCCCGCGCGGGGTCGAACCGACGCTCGACGGGCAGGCGTTCCTCGCCCACGCACGGGCCGTCGTCGCGCACGTCGATCGCGCCGTCACCGCGGTCCGGCCGGGGTCGCGGGCGCTCCGGATCGACGTCCTCGGCCTGCGCTCGGCTCAGGCGGTCATCCTGCACGAATACTGGCGGGCCCACCCCGAGACCGGCCTCGACGTGGTCACCATCCGGGTCGACGATCCGCGCCAGGCGGTCGCCGCCGTCCAGGCCGGCGACGTCGACGCGACCTTCCGCACGATCACCGACCCGGCCGCGCTGCCCGGCGACGTACGGATGATCCGCGCGTTCCACTCCCCGCTCGAACTCCTCGTCGGCCCGCGGCACCCGCTCGCCGGCGCACGGTCACTGACCCCTTCCCAGCTGCGCGGGCACCGCATCTGGGTGCCGGGCATCGCGCCGCGCACCGAATGGGCCGAGTTCTACGACCAGCTCACCACCGAGTTCGACCTGCGGATCGACGCCGCCGGCCCGAACTTCGGCACCGAGGTGCTCCTGGACGAGCTCGCCGACTCCTCCGACCTGGCCACTCTCGTCGGCTCGCGCGACCGCTGCGTCTGGCCGACCAGCTACGACCTGCGCCGCATCCCGGTCGCGAACCCGGCGATCGCCTACCCGATCTCGCTCATCCTGCCCAGCGCCGGCCCGCACCCCGGGTTACGGGCCGTCATCAGTCACTTCCGGAGCCTGACCCCGCTACCCGGAACGACCTGGCTCCCCACCTGGGCTCGCTAGCCGACGACCAGCGCGAGCAGGGTTTCGCGGGGGAAGCCGGCGTCGTCCAGCGCCCCGCAGTCGAGGCCGCGCAGCAGATAACCGGCCAAGGCCCGCGCGGTCGCGGGCTCGTCGGCGATGCCGCTCTCCTGCCGCGACAGATAGCGCTTCAACCGCTCGACCGCCACGTCGCGCCCCGAGACGAAGAACTCGTAGGTCGCCGAGTAGCGGGTCGGCAGGTGGGCCGGGTGAAGATCCCAGCCCTGGTAGAAGCCCCGGGCGAGCGACCGGGTCACCAACCGGTGATGCAGCTGCCAGGCCGAGGCGACCTCGGACGCCGAGCCCACCGGCAGCACGTTGGTCGACCCGTCCGAGAGCCGCACCCCGGTCTGCGCGGCCGCCGCCTGCATCACCGACTTCGCGTAGTCGGCCGCTGGATGCTCCAGCGACTGATGGGCCGCCGCGATGCCCAGGGCGGAGGTGTAGTCATAGGTTCCGAAGTGGAGGCCGACGCACCGCCCGGCCGCCGCGGTGATCAGGCGGGCGACGACCGCCCGGCCGTTGGCACCGACGATCGCGGCCGGCAACTCGATCTGGATCTCGAAGCGCAGCGACCGTTCGTAGGCCCTCTCGAGCCGCGAGCACAGGACGACCATCGCCGACACCTGATCGGGCCCGCTCACCTTGGGCAGGGTGACCACGAACGGCAGCGGGTAGTGCGTCAGGAACAGGTCGAGCGTCCGCAGGGCCCGCCGCCGGGTGGCCGCCTCGAACGACTTGATCCGGATGCCCAGGAACGGTGGCCGCTCGCCGTCGAGCAGGACCGCGGCCGCCTCCCGTACGGCCGCGTCCTCCGCGTCGTCGTCGCGTACCCCGTAGCCGTCCTCGAAGTCGACCCGCAGGTCCTCGATCGGCTCGCGGGCGAGCTTGGCCCGCACCAGCGGGGCGTGCGGGAAGTCGAACCCGTATTCCTCCATCGCCGCGAGCGCGCGCACGCCCCAGCTCCGGAACCCGCTGATCTTGTCGGCCGGGATGTACGCCGTGTGCACCGGCTGCCGTCCGCCCGGATCACCCGGGTAGTGGGACTCCAGATAGGCGTCGTGCTTGGCCAGCCGGTAGTCGAGTGCCGCATAATCGGCCTCCGTGAGCCGCATCAGTCGATCGACTCGTACGCAACGGTCGTCAGGAAGTCGGGGAAGTCATCGGAGAGCGCGACCCGCTCGAACAGCCTCCGAGCCTCGTCGTAACGGCCCGGCGAGCCGGCCAGTTCCTCGTCTTCGAGCCGGCTCACCAGCTCGGCGGTGATCGGCTCGCCCGACGGCAGCTTCACCCCGTTGTGGATCCACTGCCAGATCTGCGAGCGCGAGATCTCGGCCGTCGCGGCGTCCTCCATCAGGTTGTTGATGGCCACCGCCCCGTTCCCGGTCAGCCACGACGCCAGATATTGCAGGCCGACCGAGATGTTGTTGCGCAGCCCTTCCTCGGTCACCGCGCCGGGCGTGGCCGAGACGTTGAGCAGATCGTCGGCCGACACGGAGACCTCGGGCCGCTGCCGGTCCAGCTGGTTGGGCCGGTCGCCCAGCACCCGGTCGAAGATCTCCTGGCAGACCGGCACCAGGTCGGGGTGCGCCACCCACGACCCGTCGAACCCGTCGCCGGCCTCGCGTTCCTTGTCTTCCCGCACCTTGGCCAGCGCGACCTCGTTGACCGCCGGGTCGCGCCGGGAGGGGATGAACGCCGCCATCCCGCCGATCGCGAACGCGCCCCGCCGGTGACAGGTCGAGACGAGCAGTTCGGTGTAGGCCCGCATGAACGGCGCCGTCATCGTCACCGACGCCCGGTCGGGCAGGATCATCGACGGGTTGTCGCGGAAGTATTTGATGATGCTGAACAGGTAGTCCCAGCGACCGGCGTTCAGCCCCGACAGGTGCGGGCGCAGCGCGTGGAGGATCTCCTCCATCTCGAACGCGGCCGGAATCGTCTCGATCAGCACGGTCGCCCGGATGGTGCCGACCGGAATGCCGAGCTGCTCCTGGGCGAACGTGAAGACGTCGTTCCAGAGCTCGGCTTCCTTGTAGGACTCCATCTTGGGCAGATAGAAGTAGGGTCCGCTGCCCCGCGACAGCAACTCGGCCGCGTTGTGGAAGAAGTAGAGTCCGAAGTCGACCAGCGCCCCGACGGCCGGTGAGCCGTCGACCGGCAGGTGCCGCTCGTCGAGATGCCAGCCGCGGGGCCGCACGACGATCGTCGGATAGGGCCCCTCGCCGAGCGAATAGACCTTCTGCGCCGTCTCCAGCCGAATCGTGCGCCGAATGGCGTCGAACAGGTTTCGCTGGCCGTCGACCACGTTCGACCAGTGCGGGGTGTTCGCGTCCTCGAGGTCGGCCAGCCAGACCTTCGCCCCCGAGTTCAGCGCGTTGATCGTCATCTTGCGCTCGGTCGGCCCGGTGATCTCGACCCGGCGGTCGCGCAGGTCGGCCGGGGCCTCGGGGGCCGACCACTCGGCCGCGCGGATGTCGGCGGTCTCGGGGCGGAACCCCAGCGAGCCGCCGGAGGCGATCTCGGCCCGCCGGGCTGCCCTGGCTTCCAGCAGCTCATCGCGGCGGGGACGGAATCGCCGGTTCAGCTCGGCGACGAACGCCACGGCCTCATCGGACAGGATCTCGGTCATCGTCGACGCTCCCTCGGTGCGGCTCCCTCCCCGTACCGTATCGGTCCGGCCTGGCGTCCGCCGAGAGGTCGGGCACGAGCCCGCCGAGCAGGGCGCCCACGGCGTACCGGAAGCGCTCTTGATCATCGGAGCCGGCGCCGCCGGCGACCGCCGCGAGCAGCAGCGGATGCCGGTCCGCGGACCGCCCCGAGGGTGGGCCCGCCGAGCCGATCGCGGCCTCCGCCCGCCCGTGCCCGATCACGAAAACGGTCAGCGCGTTGAGCGTGTCGAGGGCCCGGCCAGCGAGAACCCGGCCTCGGTGAGCCCGCGCAGCATCGTCTCCACGGCGTCGAGCGCCGCCCCGAGCCCGCGCATCGTGAGCGCCTTGAGGCCGTCCCGGTCGACGATCGCCACTGCGGCGTCGAGGATCTGCGAAGGATTGTCGCGGGATTCTTCGAGGCCCTGAACGCGCGCCGGTTCGCCGACTGGCCGCGCCACATGGCCGCCGACGTCGTTCACCACAACAAGGTGATCCACGGCGAGCCCGACGAGCCGGGCGCCGTCTCCGATCGCCTCGGCATGTTCCTGCGGCGCGGCTGGGACTGGCCCGAGGCGGGCTGACCAACAGTGAGGCCCCGCCGGGGAATGCGGGGCCACACTCGGGGACGGTGCTTATCGGGGGAACGTTTCTGGAGAAATTATGCTCACATGAACAGCTTGTTTCAATACGCGAAGGAAGATTTGCGAATCGCATTCCGGGCCGCCCCAGGTGGCCGCGATTTCGCTTCCCGATAACCGTTTTGGCGCGCCCGATTCTTGAAGTTCTCCTTAAGCGCCACGCCGACCGTCAAGATCTTATATCGGTCATGATTCGCCGGTGGGCTCGCCGGGCCCCGCGAGCCAGCTCTTCCGCGTCCGCGTTGACCAGCTCTCCCCTCGAGACGACCGGCCGGCCGCCGACCAGCGCCAGCTCGACGGGCGCGGCCGGGCCGAGGACCAGCGCGGCCAACCGGTCGTCGATGCCCTCGTGGCCGAGCCCGTCCAGCCGCCACATCACCAGGTCGCCCAGCTTGCCCACCTCCAGCGAACCCAGATCGTCCTGCCGGCCCAGGCACCGCGCCCCGCCCATGGTGCCGAGCCGCAGCGCCTCCGTGGCCGACAGAGCGCCCGGGCCGCCCCGCTGACGGGCCGTGTAAAGAGCCTGCCGCAGCTCCTCGCCCAGATGCGACGCCTCCTGGGAGGCCGACCCGTCGACCCCGAGACCGACCGGCACCCCCGCGTCGAGCAACTCGCGCACCCGGGCCATCCCGGAGCCGAGACGGGCGTTCGAGCTCGGGCAGTGCGCGACGCCGGTGCCGGTCGCGCCCAGCCTCGCGATCGCCCGGTCGTCCAGGTGGACGCCGTGCGCCAGCCAGACATCGTCGCCGAGCCAGCCGACCTGTTCGGCATATTCGACCGGGGTACGTCCGAAGTGCTCGCGGCAGTAGTCCTCCTCGTCGGACGTCTCGGCGAGGTGGGTGTGCAACCGCACGCCCTTGGCGCGGGCGAGCGAGGCGGCCTCGCTCATCAACCGCGACGTGACCGAGAACGGCGAGCACGGCGCCACCGCGATCCGCAGCATCGCGTCGGGCGACGGGTCGTGCCAGCGGTCGATCGCCGCCGCCGTGGCCGCCAGCGCCTCGTCGGTCTCCTCGACCACGTTGTCGGGCGGGAGGCCGCCGTCCTTCTCGCTCAGATCCATCGACCCCCGCGTGGGGTGGAAGCGCAGCCCGATCGTCCGCGCGGCGACGATCTCGGCCTCGAGCACGTCGCCGCCGTCGCGGGGGAAGACGTAGTGGTGATCCATGCTGGTCGTGCAGCCGGAGAGCGCGAGCCAGCCGAGCCCGGCCGCGGCCGCCGCCCCGACGATCTCGGCGTCGAGCCGGCCCCAGATCGGATAGAGCGCCTTCAGCCAGCCGAACAGCGTCTCGTCGACCGCCAGCCCGCGGGTCGCCCACTGGTAGAGGTGGTGGTGGGTGTTGACCAGGCCCGGGGTCACCAGGCAGCCGGTGCCGTCGGTCACTTCGGCCGGGCCGGAGAAGCGCCCCGGTCCGACCGCGGCGATGCGGCCGTCGTCGCCGACCGCGACATGACCGTCCGCGAAGTAGGTGTCATTCGCGTCGACCGTCGCCACCGCCACGTTCTCGAGCACGATCACAGGTACCACTCCGCGTGCGCCTCGGGCGCGTCGTCGCGGGACACGGTGCCCTCGATCAGGCCGTACGGGCGATCGCCGGCGATGAAGACCTCGTTGTCGTTGGCCAGGTCGAACGGCGACAGGTCGACCAGGTAGTGGTGCCGGTTGGGCAGCGCGAGCCGGACCTCGGCGATCTCGGGCCGGGTCTCGAGCACGTGCGAACCCATCGAGAAGAGCGTCTGCTGCAGCGACGAGCTGTAGGTGTTGACGAACCCGTCGGTCAGCGCCTCGACCGCGGCGGTGAACGACTCATACCAATCGATGTCGGTCCGGAGAAACCGCCACTTCGCGTCGACCGCGGTGGCCAGAATGCGGTCGTCGGTCTCCGGCAACGTGGTGTACCGGTCACGCGGGAAGCCCCGGAACTCCGACGCGGTCGAGTTGAGCAGCACCAGATCGCGCAGGCCGGAGACGACCTGCTGCTGGTCGATGGTCACGGTGACGGCGGCGGTCCGGACGAAATCGCCCCGGCGGCGGAACGAGTGCGGCCCGAGCCGCTCCCAGCCGTACGCCTCGATCGCCACCTTGGCCGCGCGCACCTGGGGCTGGGTCGCCACGAAGTGCATCGCCAGCAGCAGCCCGAACTCCTCCGGCTCGCCGACGCCGTACTCCTTGGCGAACGCGTACACCGTGTTCTTCATCGTGTCGGTCGGCAGCACGCCGGCGTTGTCGCCGGTCAGATGGGTGGCGGCGAGGTCGCCGGAGAGCGCGATGCTGACGTTGAAGTCGGTGAGACAGTGCGTGTCGTCGTCGCGGAACACGCGGACCAGGCGCGTCTCCGCCTTGCCGTAGCGGTTGGGTCCGAGCACGATCGCCACGGGTCAGCTCCCTCGGTAGGTGGTGTAGCCGTACCTGCTCAGCAGCAGCGGCACGTGGTAATGCCGCTCGGCGTCGTGGACGTGGAAGGCGACCACGATCTCGGGGAAGAACGCGTCGCGGCCCAGATAGGGCTCCACGTAGAAGAGGAGGCGGTAGCCGCCGGCCTGCCACTCGTTGAGCGGCACCCGGTAGCGCAGGCGGCCGTCGGCGTCGGTGCGGCCCTCGTCGATCCTGCGCCAGCCCTCCGAGTCGCGGCGCTCGAGGCGTACGTAGACGTCGCGGGCCGGCTCACCGGACACCGTGTCAAGGATGTGGGTCGAGATCCGGGCGTGCGCCTCGGCGGTGCCGTCATCCGCGGGCATCGAGCATCCGCTCCAGCCTCAGCAACGCGATCTTCCGCAACTCGTCCTGGACGATCTCCCGCTCGGTGCCGGAATCGTTCTCCAACCGTTTTCTGGCTTCCGCCACGATCTCCTCCTTGCCACGGCCGCTGGCGAAGATCAGAAAGACGTGCCCGAATTTCTCCTCGTAAGCCCGGTTCGCGGCGACGAGTTCGGGGTCCGGCGCGACGGCCGACTGCTCCCGCCGCGACCACGCGGCCTCGGTCGAGTCGCCGGCCGCACGCTCCCCGATGCGTGGGTGGGCGGCCAGCGCGACCAGCACGTCGTCCCAGCTCAACGACCGGGCGGCGGCATCCGCGGCGGCCCGGACGGCGGCGCGGTCGGCGAACGGGCGCGCGGCCACGATCGCGGCACCCCAGGCCGGGGCCGCGCAACAGGCGCGAAGATCTCGCCCGAGGCGCTCGGCCGGCAGCGAGTTGACGGCGTCGACCGCGTCCATCCGGCGCATCACCTCCGTTACCGATCAGTCAATCAGGCCGGGCGACCGCCACGCACTCCATCCGGCGGTTTTGTCGTACCCGTACGCAAGGATGGTGACCGTGCCGATCGCCGCCGCCCTTCCCGATCTGCCGATCCGTGCGGCCCTGCCGCGCATCGCGTCGGCCCTGGCCGGCGCCGGCTCCCTGGTGCTGGTGGCGCCCCCGGGCACCGGCAAGACCACGGTGGTCCCGCTCGCCCTGGCAAGTGACGCGGGCAAGGTGGTGGTCGCCGAGCCGCGGCGCCTCGCGGCGCGAGCCGCCGCGCGCCGCATGGCCTCACTGCTGGGCGATCGGGTGGGCGGCCGCGTCGGCTTCACCGTACGCGGGGAGCGACGAGTCTCCGCCTCCACCCAGATCGAGGTCGTCACCACCGGAGTCCTGGTCCGCCGGCTGCAACGCGACCCCGAGCTGGCCGGCACCGCCCTGGTGATCCTCGACGAGTGCCACGAGCGCCACCTCGACTCCGACCTCGCCCTGGCCTTCCTGACCGAGGTGCGCGCCGCCCTGCGCCCCGACCTGCGGCTGCTGGCGACCTCGGCGACCGCCGACTCCAAGCGCCTGGCCGAAGTGCTCGACGCCCCGGTCGTGACCGCCGAGGCCCCGATGTTCCCGGTCGAGGTCGTCTGGTCGCCCCCGCCCGGCCCGATCGCGCCGCCCCTCGGCCTGCGGATCGACCCCCGCCTGCTCGACCACGTGGCCGCCGTGACCCGCCGCGCCTTCGCCGAGAGCGACGGCGACGTGCTCGTCTTCCTGCCCGGCGCCCGCGAGATCGATCATGTGGCGAGCCGCCTCCCGCTCAACGTCGTCGCGTTGCACGGCCGCCAGCCCGGCTCCATTCAGGACGCCGCGTTGCGCCCCTCCGACCGGCGCCGGGTCGTGCTGGCCACCGCGGTCGCCGAGAGCAGCCTCACCGTCCCCGGCGTGCGCGCGGTGGTCGACGCCGGCCTGAGCCGCGTCCCCCGCATGGACCACGCCCGCGGCCTGGGCACCCTGGCCACCGTGCCGGTCTCCCGGGCCGCCGCCACCCAGCGCGCCGGCCGCGCCGGCCGCGAGGCGCCCGGCCGGGTCTACCGCTGCTGGCCCGAGGCCCGGCACGACCGCCTCCCGGCCCAGCCCGAGCCCGAGATCGCCACCGCCGACCTGACCGGCTTCGCCCTCGACCTCGCCCTGTGGGGCCACCCCGACGGCACCGGCCTGGCCCTCCCCGACCAGCCACCCGCCGGAGCCCTCCGGGCCGCCGTGACGACCCTGCACGACCTCGGCGCGGTCGACGGATCCGGCCGCATCACCGCCCGGGGCCGCGCCTTGGCCGACGCCGGCCTCCACCCCCGCCTGGCCCGGGCCCTGCTCGACGGCGCGGCCCTGGTCGGCCCCCGCCGGGCGGCCGAGATCGTCGCCCTCCTCGACGACGACCGCAACGCCCCCGACGACCTCCCGGCGGGCTGGCGCCGCGCCCGCTCCACCAACGACTCGGCGTGGCGCTCCGAGACCCGCCGCCTGACCGCCGCCCTGACCCGCTCCCCCACCGACGACACGGTCGACGCCGTCACCGACGCCGCTGAAGACGCCCTCGCCCCCGGTCCCGACCAAATTCCCGCCGCTGGCGCCCTCGCCCCCGAGCCCGACCACGCACCCACCGCCGGCGCCCACAACAGCGCACCCGACCACCCGCCCACCGCTGGCGCCCACAACACCGAGCCCGACCACCCGCCCACCGCAGGCCCGCAGCCGTCCGGGTTCGGCGGATCGCATTCCGGCAGGCCCACGGCTGCGGCAAGCGGAGCGCTCGCCGCCGACGGCCGAACGACCACGCCCGACCCGGCGCCCGCCCGTGCTTCAGTCGCGCCACTCAGCGGGACGGCTTCCACGGCCGGCAGGCCTAAAGCCACGGCCGGTGGGCCTAGAGCCCGGAGCGATAAGCCCGAAACGCCGCGCGGTGAGGCCGAAACCCCGGGCGGGGAGCTCAGAGCCCCGCGCGGTGAGGCAGAAACCCCGCGCCGTGAGGCCGAAACGCCGCGCGGTGAGGCAGAAACCCCGCGCGGCGAGGCCAGAGCCCCGCGCCGTAAGGCCGAAACCCCGCGCGGAGAGCCCAGAGCCCTGCGCGGCGAGCCCGAAACCTCGCGCGGGGAGCCCAGAGCCCCGCGCGGCGAGCCGAGGACCAGGGCCGGTGGGCCTGAAGCTGGGACCCGAACCGAGACCGGGGGCGGGCAGCCGGCCAGGGGCGTGGGCGGGCGGCGGGCCGAGGAGGGCGGCCGGCTGACCGACGATCTGGCGGCCGGGGTAGTGGTCGGGCTGGCGTACCCGGAGCGGGTCGCTCGCGTGCGCGAGCCGGGCAGCCGGTCCTATCTGATGGCCGGCGGCACCGCCGCCGAGTTGCCGGCCGGGTCCGGGCTGGCCGGGGTGACCTGGCTGGCCGTCGCGTCGGCCGATCGGGCCGCCGGGGCGCGCACCGCCCGCATCCGGGCCGCGGCGCCGCTCGACGAGGCCTCCGCCCGCGAGGCCGCGGCCACGCTGCTCGTCACCGAGACCGAGATCGCCTGGCGGGACGCCGACGTCGTCGCGCGCACGGTCGAGCGGCTCGGCGCGATCACGCTGGTCGAGCGCCGGCTCGACCGTCCCGACCAGGCCCGGCTGCAGGCGGCGCTCCTCGACGGTCTGCGGCGCGAGGGCCTGGGCCTGCTCAACTGGTCACGCACCGCGAGCGAACTCCGGGAGCGCCTGGCCTTCGCCCACGCCGCGCTCGGTGACCCGTGGCCCGACGTCAGCGATCAGGCCCTCCTCGACCGGGCGGAAGACTGGCTCGACCTGTCCCGCGCCCGCCGCCGCGCCGATCTGGCGAAGATCGACGTGACCTCGGCCCTGCGGCGTCTGCTTCCGTGGTCGGTGGCGGGGCGGCTCGACGAGGTCGCGCCCGAGCGGCTGCCGGTGCCGAGCGGCTCCCGGGTGCGGGTCGACTACACCGATGCCGAGTCGCCGGTCCTGGCCGTCAAGGTGCAGGAGGCGTTCGGCTGGCGGGACGCCCCGCGCCTGGCCGACGGCCGCGTGCCGGTCCTGCTGCATCTGCTCTCCCCGGCCGGGCGCCCGGTGGCCGTGACCCGCGATCTCGCCTCGTTCTGGGCCCAGGGCTACCCCCAGGTCCGGGCCGAGTTGCGGGGCCGCTATCCGCGACACCCGTGGCCCGAAGATCCGACCACCGCCGCACCGACTCGTCGCACCAACCCGCGCTCGCGATGAGCTTCGTCGTCGAGGTCGACCGCCGCTTCCCGGTCCGGCAGGGCCTGGCCGGCGGCGCGAAGGCGCGTCTCGTCCCCGGCGCGGCGATCGAGCTCAGGGTGACCGTCGGGGTCGCTTTCGAGGACGACCAGCTCGACCACCTGGGCCGCTATTTCGACACCGACGCCGCCGCCGAGCAGGTCGACCGGGTCTGCGCCGATCTCGCCGGCCACGTGTGGACCGACCTGTTCGACTTCCGGCCCACGTTCGAGCTGGTGGCCCGCCACCTGTTCGAGCGGCTGGCGCCCGAGATTCCGCAGCTCGCCTTCGTGCGACTTCGCGACGAGACGTTCGGGTCGCGCACCTGCTATCGGCCCAGGTTCTGAGACTCCAGGGGCGCCGGCTGGGCCGGGATCTTGGCGGGCCCGGTCAGGCGGGCGAGCGGGCCCGGCTGGCCGAAGAGGTAGCCCTGTCCCAGCGGGCACCCCAGCTCGGCCAGCGCCGTCGCCCGCTCGATCGTCTCGATGCCCTCGGCGACCACGACGACGTCCAGCTCGGCGCAGATGGCCAGGATCGAGCGGCAGACGGCGCCCGCCCGGTCGGGGGCGATGTCCACATCGGTCAGCGTGGAGTCGAGTTTCACGATGTCGACGGGCAGCGAATGCAGTTGGGCCAGCGCGTTGAAGCCGCTGCCGAAGTCGTCCAGGGCGACACGTACGCCATGGGAGCGCAAGGCCGCCGCGACCGCGGCGGCCTTCGGAAGGTCGGGAATCCGCCGGGTTTCGGTGATCTCGACGATGAGGCGGCCCGGCGGCACCTCGTGCCGGGCGAGCGCGGCGAAGACCGTCTCCTCGAGGCCGTCCTGGCCGAGCCGGGCCGCCGAGACGTTGACGTGCACGTCGATCGGGCGGCCGTAGGTCGATTCGAGCACGGCGATGTCGGCGCAGGCCTGGTCGAGGACGAAGTCGTCGATCGCGACGACGAGGCCGGTGCGCTCGGCGACCGTGACGAAGACGTCGGGGTGGACCGTGCCCGCTACCGGGTCGGTCCAGCGGACCAGCGCCTCAAAGGCGACCGTCACGCCGTCGGAGAAGCGGACGATCGGCTGGTAGTGGACCTCGAAACCGGACGCCGCCGGGCTGCCTCCGGCCAGCGCCTGGGCGAGCAGGTGGGGCAGGTCGGCGTGGGGGCCGCCGTCGTTCGATCCGGCGTAGCGGGCCAGCGCGCCCTTGCCGCGGCGCTTGCTGGAATACATCGCGGCGTCGGCCCGGCGGAGCAGCGTGTCGGCCGAGAGCGGCTCGCCGTCGTCGGGCACGACCAGGCCGATGCTGGCGCCGACGCCGATGGCGTGCCCGTCGATCAGGAACGGTTCGCGCAGCTCGGCCAGGATGCGGTGGCCGATCTCCTCGGCCTCGCCGGCCGACGACGGGTCGAGCAGCACCGCGAACTCGTCGCCGCCGAGCCGGGCCACCAGGTCGTCGGGGCCGACGCAGGCGATCGTACGGTCGGCGATGGCCCGCAGCACCCGATCGCCCATCGCGTGCCCGAAGCTGTCGTTGATGAGCTTGAAGTCGTCGAGGTCGGCGAAGAGGACGGCCAGCGGCTGCTCGCGGTGCCGGTGCGCGTCGAGCGCGAGCACCAGCCGTTCCCGGAACATCGCCCGGTTGGCCAGCCCGGTCAACGAGTCGTGATAGGCCTGATGGTGCAGCCGTTGCTGGCCCTCGGAGACCCGGTCGAGCAGCACCGTGTTGTCGACGATCGTGAACATCTGCCGGGCCACGACCAGCCCCAGGCCGAGCCATCCGAGATAGGCCTCGAAGGGGGTCAGCCGGTTGCCGGCCCCGGTGCTGATGCCGATGACCACTCCGGTCGCGGTGACCGGCACATAGGGCAGCAGCAGATGCAGCCAGTCGCGCTGCGGCGAGATCTCCTGGGCCTGGCCGTTGAGCGCTGGGCTGGTCGCGGCCAGCAGGATGAAGGCCGGCCCGAACAGGTGGCCCGCCGACTGCAACTGGGTCAGCGGCCCCGCGCCGAGAACCATCAGGCGGTAGGTGTCGGTCACCCCGAACGAGATGATCGCCAGCCCGATCAGGTAGAGCGGTCGCCGGCCGGCCCTCGAGTCGGGCCGGGTCGCCAGCAACAACACGACGATGGTGAGGAGCAGCAGGTCGGCGATCGGATAGGCGACGGCCACCCAGACCGTGCCGGTCGCCGGCTTCAGCACGTGAACCGGCAGCACCGACCAGCAGAACGCGAGCAGCGACCCGGTGATCAGCACGCTGTCGAGGACGAGCGCCAGCTGGTCGCGCCGGGCCGACGTCGGCACCGGCCGGGGCCGGGTGTGCACGGCGCCGAGCAGCCCGATGAACAGGCACAGCGGCAAAATAAGGAAGCCGACCGAGGTGCCCGGGCGTCCCGGGTCGACCACGTCCTGCACGGCCCACCAGAGCCGCTCCACCGCCCAGCCGGCCAGCCCGATCGCGGCGAGGAGCCGCCAGTGCCGTTGCACGCCCACTCGCCCGCGGGCCGCCACCAGGCACACCCACGCCGCGAGGCCCCCGACGACCATCTGCGCGACGTCGTCGTACAGCCGTCGCCCACCCGGCGCGATGAGTTCCCCCAGGGCCACCGCCCCCAGGACAAGCGTCAGCGTGACGAACAGTCGCGCCGTCATCATCACCACCCGGAGCCGAGACCTGTCGTAACGTACCGCAGGTCGGGGCCGACGGTTACTCGCCGGCGACCAGATCGGCGACGATCACCGTGACGTTGTCCGGTCCACCGCCTCGCAGCGCCAGGTCGATCAACCTCTCGGCGCACGCCTTGGGATCGGGCGCCTCGATCATCTCCTGCTCGATCGTCTCGTTGGTGACGACCGCGGTCAGGCCGTCGCTGCACAGGAGCCAGCGGTCGGCGACCTCCGGCTCGACGATCACGTACGCCGGGCTGACCGGCTCGCCCTGCAGCACCCGGGTGACCACCGACCGGCGCGGATGGCTGGCCGCCTCGTCCGGCTGGATCAGGCCCTGGTCGACCAGCATCTGGACGTACGTGTCGTCCTTGGTCAGCTGGTTGAGCCGGCCGTCGCGCAGCAGGTAGGCCCGCGAGTCACCGACGTGCGCCATCGCCGCCCGGGTGCCGGAGAAGATCACGGCGGTGAGCGTCGTGCCCATGCCCTGCAACGAGTTGTCGGCGACCACGGTCTCGGCGATCCGGCCGTTCGCGATCTCGAGGGCCTTGTGCAGCGCGTCCATCTGGTGCTCGTTGTCGATCGGGACGTCGAGCACGCTCATGGCGTCGATGGCGAGGCGGCTGGCCAGGTCACCGGCGGCCATCCCACCCATGCCGTCGGCGACGACGAGGAGGTGGTCGCCGGCGTAGTAACAGTCCTCGTTGTTGCTGCGGACATGTCCTTGATCGGTGACGGCCGCCCACCGGAGGTGCAAGGTCATGGCGTGCAGCTTCCCAGATCGCCGTTCACCTGTCTGCACGCGGTAGGCGGCGCGTCGCGGAAGTGCACACCGAAAACCCTGAAAGGGCAGGTGGAAAACGTTGTCACGGGGACACCAGAGGGCGGCCGAGACAGCGTGGATCGACCTCGGTCACCGGGCGTGTCGGTGCGACCCAGGACAGTGCGGAGTCGTCGACCGCCCAGCCGCGCACCGACACCTTGCTGTCGGGGGCCTGCTTGACCGCCGGGCAGAGGATGCGGGAGCGCACCTGACCGTTCGGGATGAAGGTCACGTCGCCGTCCCCCTGCAGAATGGTCGTCGAGTTGTCGTCGACCGCCACCAGCTGGCCGCGCATCACCTGCACGACGCCGCCGGGCGGACCGACCTCGACCGCGCTGTCCGGCAGCACCGGCACCCGCAGGAAGACCACGCCGATCACGAAAGGGGCGACCAGCGCCGCTCCGACCGCCGGCCAGTGCGTGACCAGCCGGGCCGACCACACCGGCACCGGCCCGGTCATCAGCGGCCCGAGCAGCGGCGGCACCCCGAGCAGCAGCGCGGTCGCCACCTCGTGGTCGCGGACCGCGGTCTCGATGCCCGGCCACACGAACGCCAGCACGAGCAGACCGATCAGCACCGGCACCCCCACCGTGATCCACAGCATGACCCACCGCCCGGCCCGGAACCGCTGCACCGCGGTCAGCCCGAGAATCGAGACGACCAGCATGGCCAGCGCCGGCAGCAGGCGCAGCTGCCACGTGAAGGCGGCCAGCACCGCCGCGACCACCACCACCCAGTCGGGCATCCGCAGCGCACTCACCGCCAGCATCGAACGGCCGGCCTGGCCGGGCGCGCTGACCAGCAGAATGCCGCCGAGCGAGCGCAGCACGAGAATCACCGCCGGCACCGTCCAGACCAGCGTGATGAAGAGCGCGCTGATCATGCCGAGCGGGCTGATGTACTGCACCAGCAGCAGCATCGTCGGCAGGTCCTGGCGGCTCAGGTACCACAGCCGGAGCACGAGCAGCACCAGCGGGAACGCCGGCAGCACGGTGAAGAGCCAGTTGAGCTGGGCCCGCCGCCGCCGGGGCGGCGCCGGGGCGCCCTTGACGAAGATGTCGGTCACGGCACGCTGTCTTCCCACGGCAGCTTGCGTACGTCCGGACGGGCCGCCCGCGGCTGCTCGGCCACCGCGATCGGGGTGTGATCGTCCTGGCTCGCCCGGGTCTCCACCTGCAGATTGTGGGCGTACGCGAGCTCCCACCGGTCGTCGTGCGGGTCCTTGTACGACTTGTAGAGCGTCGCGTCGACCAGCGTCTTCAGCGCGTCGTTGTCACCGACGTTGACGCCCCACTTCTCGGTCGAGTCGTAACCGAGATCCCAGTGGTGAAACTCCTGGGGATGTTGGTATTTGTAGCCGGCCAGGATCGCCGCGTCGGTGCTCACCGCGTCGACCCGGTCCGGCCCTTTACTGCGCAGCAACGCGATGCATTCACTGATCTTGTTTTTGCGCACCACGGTCGCGCCCGCCTGTTCCGGTGCCGTGATGCTGGTCGACGCCGACAGCGAGCAGACCCGTTTGTGCGCCAGATCCTCGAAGGTCGCCACCGGCGAGTGGCCGGCCAGCGTCAGGGCCGACTCCTCGGTGTAGAGGTACGGATAGGAGAAGGTCGCACCCTGATCGATCCGGTCCTGGGTGATGCTGTAGCTGGCGATCACCATCTTGACCGCGACCCGGTTACCCTGCGGATCGGCGGCCTGCATGCGCCCGCGGTCCTCGCTCTCGATGGCGTAGAACCGCACGTCCTGCCGCCGAAAACCGAGATCCTCCGCGATCATGTAGGCGATGTCGATGTCGAACCCGCTCCACGTGCCGCATCCGCCCGCCGGCGGCCGGGCCGCGCACTCCTTGCTGCCCGGGTCGTAGTAGGCGATGCCCGGCTGGTCGTCCTTCACCCCGACGCTCAGCGTGGTCCACGAGTTGACCCCGGCCTGCGCCCGCAGATCGGCCAGCGACGGCGGCCCGGTCACGAACAGCTTCACCATCGTCAGCGTCAACGCCAGCACGAGCGCCAGCCCTAACCCGGCCAGCCGCAGAATCGCCAGGTTGAACCGCTGCGGCGGCTCCGGCAGCCCCATCGGCTCGGGCAGCGGAGGCGGCAGCTGATCGGCCACCTCCATCTGGGCGATGTCCCGCGCCGCGATGTCTTCCGCGGTCGCTTCCTCCCGCCGCCGCACCGGCCACCGCAACCGGCCACGCACCGACTCAGCCATCCACACCCCTCACCACCGCGGCGCGGGCTGGGCGCGCCGCTCGCGCGCCCCTGCCGGTACGCGACTGGCGCGTCCTCCCCAGGCCCACCATGCCGCCCATAGTGGCCTACGAGTACGACAGGAACCCATCCCCCACCTCGGTGGCTTGTCCCACAGCCCGCCGACTGTGGACGAAGCGGGAGCTGCGAACGTGCAGAGGTCAGCGCGCGGTAATCGAACATGTCGGTCATGCGCCCGGTCCAGGGTCTGTCACCGTGTCAGGGTCAAGGCCTCGTCAGCGGAAGGCGACCACCACGGCGGTCTCCGGCGGCAGGTCGACGCGGTCGCGCTGCAGCACGACGCCCGGCTCGGTGGCCAGCAGCACCTTGCTCGGCACCGCCCGCAAGCTCACCGTCTGCGGCACCGGGGCCAGATTGGCCGCGACCGCGCACTGCCCCCGCCGCATCACCACATATTGGTCACCGTGCCAGACTTCGGCCTTGTCGAGCCACGGGTCGCTCAGGTCGGCCCGGCCGCGGCGCAACGCGATCAACTTCCGATACAGGTCCAGGATGTCGGCATGGCCCGGCTTGTCGAGCTCGTTCCAGTCCAGCTTGGAGCGTTCGAACGTGGCCGGGTCCTGCGGGTCGGGCACGTCGGCCGACGCCCAGCCGTGGGCGGCGAACTCGCGCCGCCGGCCGGTCTGCACCGCCTCCGCCAGTTCGGGCTCGGGGTGGCTGGTGAAGAACTGCCACGGGCTCGACGCCGCCCACTCCTCGCCCATGAACAGCATCGGCGTGAACGGTGACGTGAGCAGCAGCGTGGCCCCGACCTTGAGCAGTCCCGGTGACAGCGTCGCCGAGATGCGGTCGCCGATCGCCCGGTTCCCGATCTGGTCGTGGTTTTGCAGGTAGGCGACGAACCGGTGCCCCGGGATCAGGGACCGGTTGACCGGCCGCCCGTGTCGCCGCTTCCGGAAGCTCGACCACGTGCCGGCGTGGAAGAACGCCCCTTCGAGCACGGTCTGGAGGCACGAGAGCGAGCCGAAGTCGCCGTAGTAGCCCTGGCGCTCGCCGGTCAGCAGCGTGTGCAGGGCGTGGTGCACGTCGTCGTCCCACTGTCCCTGCAGGCCGAGGCCGCCCGCCTCGCGGGGCGTGATCAGGCGCGGGTCGTTCAGGTCGGACTCCGCGATCAGCGACAGCGGCCGGCCCAGCGCGACCGACAACGACGAGACCTCGACCGCCATCTGTTCGAGCAGGTTGACCGCCGAGTGGTCGACCAGCGCGTGCACGGCGTCGAGCCGCAGACCGTCCACGTGGTAGTCGCGCAGCCACATCAGGACGCTGTCGATGATGTAGCGGCGTACCTCGTCCGACTGCGGCCCGTCCAGGTTGACCGAGGCGCCCCACGGGTTGGACCCCGAGGCCGCCAGATAGGGCGCGAAGGAAGGGGCGTAGGCCCCGGACGGCCCGAAGTGGTTGTAGACCACGTCGAGGATCACGCCGAGCCCACGCGCGTGGGCCGCGTCGACGAAACGCTTCAGCCCGTCCGGGCCGCCGTACGCCTCGTGCGGCGCATACCAGCACACGCCGTCGTAGCCCCAGTTGTGTTCACCGTTGAACGAGCCGACCGGGAGCAGCTCCACCATGTCGACACCGAGCGACACGAGATGGTCGAGCCGGGCGATGGCGGCGTCAAAGGTCCCGGCAGCGGTGAACGTTCCGATATGGAGCTCGTAGAGAACCGCGCCCGGCAGCTGCCGGCCCGTCCACGACGAATCAGTCCACGCGAACGCCGACTGGTCGTATACCCGGCTCGGCCCGTGCACCCCCTGAGGCTGCCACTGCGAGCGAGGATCGGGTAGCCCGTTGTCACCATCCGGCAGGATGTACGCGTAGTCGGTCCCGGGACCGGCGGCGGGCACGTCGAGGCGCCACCAGCCGTCATCCCCGCGTTCCATCTCGCGGTCTCCCTCAAGAACGCGCAACTTGACCGTTTTGTCAGGCGCCCAGACTTCGAAGTGCGTCATTATTCTTTCACCAGCAGGGCAACCGGATAGGCGTGCAGGAGCTCAGCCACCGCGAGCCGGTTCCCCCCATAGCTCGTGTTCGTGAAGACTTCCGTCCAGCTGTGTCCGTCGAGTGACAACGTGGTGTCCCCCCACCCTCCGTGCCGTGACAATCCGACCGGCAGCCGGGTGGCGACGGCCACCACGCCACCCCGGTCGAAGGCGAGCACGTGTTCCCCCACGCGCCCCTCGGCAAACACCGGGCGATACGACGAGAAGAGTTCCGGGCGCTGCCGGCGCAATCGCATCGTGCGGCTGGTGACCAGCAGCTTCGCCGCTCCACTGTCGTCGACCGGCGGCAGCCACCCGTCGTCGATGCGGGCCAGAAGCGCGCGCCGCAGGGAGAAGTCGACCGGCCGCCGGTTGTCCGGGTCGACCAGCGAGTGGTCCCACAGTTCGGTGCCCTGATAGACGTCGGGCACCCCGGGCATGGTCAACTGCACCAGCTTCTGCCCGAGCGCGTTCGACCACCCGGGCGCGGTGACCGAGGCCGCGAAGTCGCCCACCTCGCGGTGCAGGGCCGGATCGTCGTAGATGTGGTCGACCATCTCGGTCAGGCGGCCCTCGAAGCGCTCGTCCGGGTGCAACCAGTTGGTGCCGGCGCCGCTCTCTCGCGCGGCCTTCACCGCGTACGCCTGGAGCCGCGGCCGGGAAATCGGCCAGGCGCCCACCGCGGCCTGCCAGATGAGGTGGGCGAGCGCCGGGTCGGGCAGCGGGGCGACCCGGACCCACCGCCGCACCACCTCGGTCCAGTCGCCCGGCACCTCGGCGAGCACCGCGAGCCGGGCCCGCACGTCCTCGCTGCGCTTGGTGTCGTGCGTGGAGAGGGCGGTCATCGAGTGCGGCCGCAGGCGCTGCCGCGACTCCATCGCCTCGTGGAAGTTGTCCGGGGTGACGCCGAATTCGCACGGGTCGCAGCCGACCTCGTTGCGGGCGGTGAACCGGGTCCAGCGGTAGAACGCCGTGTCCTCGACGCCTTTGGCCATCACCGCGCCGGTGTACTGCTGGAACCGCTGGGTCAGCTCGTCCGCCGGCCGGCGCAGCCGCGAGGTGAGCTGGTCGAGCACCGGGATCAGCTCGGGTCGCCGCCGCCCGGCCTCGGATCGCGCCCGGGCGAGATGCCGCGCCCCGAAGGGCAGATAGGAACGATAGACCGGAAAACACGCGGCCAGCTCGGCCAGCGCCTTCGGCGCGGCCTCGATTTCCGGTACGAGGTGGGCCATGCGCGTCAACTCGGCCGCGAGCTGGGTCGTGGCCAGGGTGTGCTTGGTCTGGTGGACGAGGTCCTGCCAGCTGACCTCGCGCCCGGTCAGGTGATGGTCGAGGGTGTCGAAGAACCGCTCGGTGCTCGGGTCGATGAACACCCCGCACACCTCGGCCAGCGCGTCGTAGCCGGTCGTGCCGTCGACCGGCCAGGGCGGCGGCTCCTCGCCCGGTTCGAGGATCTTCTCGACCACGAGCCACGCGTCGGGGGCCGCGTTGTGCAGGCGTTCGAGGTATTCGCCCGGGGCGCGCAGGCCGTCCGGGTGGTCGACGCGGATGCCCTGGACGGCGCCCTCGGCGTACCACCGGAGGATCTCGGCGTGGGTCGCCTCGAACACCTCCGGATCCTCGACCCGCAGCCCGGCCAGGTCGGCGATGGTGAAGAACCGGCGGTAGTTGAGCTCGGAGTCGCCCCGGGTCCAGTCGGCCAGCTCGTAGTGCTGCCGGTCGTGCACCTCGCGGGCCGTGCCGTCGCCGGTGCCGTCGGCGATCGGGTAGCGCTTGTCGTAGTAGCGCAGTTCGCCGTCCTCGACCCGCAGGTCGTCGAGCGCGTCCGGCGAGTCGGCCAGCACCGGGATCAGCACCCGGCCGCGCGTCCAGTCGATGTCGTAGAACTTGGCGTACTGCGACTTCTGCCCGTGCTTGAGGACGTCCCACCAGGTCGGGTTGGCCGCCGGGACGCCGACCCCGGCGTGGTTGGGCACGATGTCGACGACCAGGCCGAGCCCGGCCGCGTCGAGGGCGGCCTTGAGCGCGCGGCGGCCCTCCTCGCCGCCCAGCTCGGGATTGACCTTGGTGTGGTCGACGACGTCGTAGCCGTGGCTGGAACCGGGAGCCGCCGCCAGCAGCGGGCTGGTGTAGAGGTGGCTCACCCCGAGATCGGCCAGGTAGTCGGCGAGCGCGGCGGTGTCGGACAACGGGAACTCGGGGCGGACCTGAACTCGGTAGGTTCCAGAAGGGGGCATCAAACCGTCCTGTCCAACACGATGAGAGATCTGTCGGGCACCCAGAGCTTGGTGCCGGCCTCGACGACCGACGGGCGATCCGGGGACGGCTCCGCCGTCTCGATGACCTTTTCCCACTTTTCGCCGTATTCAGCCGGCGGGGTGGCAAATTCGATGGGCGCGTCGTGCGCGTTGAAGAACAGCAGGAACGAGCTGTCGACGTGGCGTTGACCGTATTGCCCGCGCTCGCGGATGCCCTCGCCGTTGACGAAGAGCGCGACCGCCCGGCCGAAGTCGTTGCCCCAGTCGTCGCCGGCCATCTGCCGGCCGTCGGGGGTGAACCACTCCAGGTCGGGCAGCGGGTCCCCGCCGCCGCGGGCGGTCACCGGCAGGCCGGTGAAGAACCGCCGGCGCTGGAACACCTGGTGCCGGTGCCGGAACGCGGTCAGCTTGCGGGTGAACTCGAGCAGATGCTCGTCGGCGTTGCCCCAGTCGATCCAGGCCAGCTCGTTGTCCTGGCAGTACGCGTTGTTGTTGCCCTGCTGGGTGCGCCCGAGCTCGTCGCCGTGCGAGATCATCGGCACGCCCTGGCTGAGCATCAGCGTGGCCAGGAAGTTGCGCCGCTGCTTGGACCGGAGCGTCAGCACCTGGACGTCGGTGGCCGGGCCCTCGATGCCGCAGTTCCACGACCGGTTGTAGCTCTCGCCGTCCCGGTTCTCCTCGCCGTTGGCCTCGTTGTGCTTGTCGTTGTACGAAACGAGGTCGTTGAGCGTGAACCCGTCGTGCGCGGTCACGAAGTTGATCGAGTGGAACGGCTTGCGCCCGTCGTCCTGGTAGAGGTCGGCCGAGCCGGTGATCCGGGAGGCGAACTCGGCCAGCGTCGCCGGCTCGCCACGCCAGAAGTCGCGGACCGTGTCACGGTATTTGCCGTTCCACTCGGTCCAGTTGGGCGGGAAGTTGCCGACCTGGTAGCCGCCCGGGCCGACGTCCCACGGCTCGGCGATCAGCTTGACCTGGCCGACCACCGGGTCCTGCTGCACCACCTCGAAGAACGTGGACAGCCGGTCGACGTCGTAGAACTCGCGGGCCAGCGTCGAGGCGAGGTCGAACCGGAACCCGTCGACGTGCATCTCGGTCACCCAGTAGCGCAGCGAATCCATGATCAGCTGGAGGCTCTGCGGGCTGCGCACGTTGAGGCTGTTCCCGGTGCCGGTGTAGTCCATGTAGAACTGCGGCTGATCGTCCACCAGGCGGTAATACGTACGGTTGTCGATGCCCTTCAGCGACAGCGTCGGGCCGAGATGATTGCCCTCGGCGGTGTGGTTGTAGACGACGTCGAGGATCACCTCCATGCCGGCCTTGTGCAGCGCCTTGACCATGCCGCGGAACTCCTGGGTCTGCTGGCCCAGCGTGCCGGTCGACGAATAGCCCTGGTAGGGCGCGAAGAAGCCGATCGTGTTGTAGCCCCAGTAGTTGCGCAGGCCCAGGTCGGAGAGCCGGTTGTCGTGCACGAACTGGTGCACCGGCATCAGCTCGACCGCGGTCACCCCGAGGCTCTTCAGGTGCTCGATGATCGCCGGATGGCCGAGCGCCGAGTAGCTGCCCCGCATGTCCTTGGGCACCTCGGGATGCCGCTCGGTGAGCCCCTTGACGTGCGTCTCGTAGATCACCGAGTGGTGATAGGGGATGTCCGGCCGGCGGTCGTTGCCCCAGTCGAAGTACGGGTTGACCACCACGCCCTTGGCCATGTACGGCGCCGAGTCGAGGTCCGACATCTGGTCCGGGTTGTCGAAGTCGTACGCGTAGAGCGACCGGTGCCACTCGATGTCGGCGTCGACCGCCCGCGCGTACGGGTCGAGCAGCAGCTTGTGCGGATTGCAGCGGAGCCCGCGGGACGGGTCGTACGGCCCGTAGACCCGGTAGCCGTACCGCTGGCCCGGCTCGACCCCGGGCAGGTAGGCGTGCCAGACGAACGCGTCCTGCTCGTGCAACTGGACCTTGCGCTCGTTGCCGGCCGGGTCGAACAGGCACAGCTCGACCGCCTCGGCCACCTCGGAGAAGATTGCGAAGTTCGTGCCCGTGCCGTCGTACGTGGCGCCCAGCGGGTACCGATGACCAGGCCAAACTTGCATATTGCGTTCCCACCCCTCGACAGTCGGTGCAAGGCGACCGCACCAGGACGTTCACCCGCGGCGGGTCTCTTGCCCCCGCCCCGGGTGGTGTAATCCTGTGCGGCCGCGTCCGCCCGCCATTGTCGCCGATCGGCAGAGCGCGTTCGGCAGGACTGTCCGGTTATCGCCCTAGCGTCCCCCGGCCGGGGTCGTGCGCGACGCGCTGTAGAGCGACAGGCGGGTGTAGGCGGCCGAGAGCAGCGGAACCGGCAGCTCGTGCTCGGCCGCCCGGGCCACGAAGTCGCCCAGGATGGCGTCCGCCTCGACCGGCCGGCCCTCCACCATGTCGCGGAACATCGACGAGGTGGTCGGCCGGTCGCTGGCCACCACCTGCTCGAGCAGGGCGACCGCGCCCGGTCGCGGGGCGTGCCCGGCCGCGGTCGCGGTGGCGATCGCCTCGGCCATGACGGCCTGCGCGAAGACTGCTCCGCCGGGGGCCCGGTTGATGTCGCCGACCGGGGCCCGCATCAGCGTGGTGATCGCGCCGAGGGCGGCCAGCAACATCCACTTCTCCCACATGTCGCTGACGATGGTGTGCGACGGGTGGGAGTCGAACTCCTCGCCCTCCAGCGCGAAGGTCACCTCGGACAGCCGGTCGTCGTCACCGCCGTCGAGCGGGCCGTAGCCGAGCCGCAGCGGGCCGCCCATCAGCGTCACGTCGCCGTCCGCGTCGAGAGTGGCCATCACCACACAGACGCCGCCCCAGACCCGCTCCGGCCCGAACGCCCCGACCAGCTGGTCGATGTGGCGCAGGCCGTTGAGCAGCGGCACGATCACCGTGCGCGGGCCGAGCGCGGGTGCCAGGTCGAGCATCGCCTGTTCGAGCGCGTAGCTCTTCACGGCCAGCACGACCAGTTCGTACGGCCCGTCGAGGGTGCCGGTGGTGACCGTGTGCGGATGCACTTCGGTCTCGCCGTCCGGGCCCTTGATGTGCAGGCCCCGCCGGTTGAGGGTCGCCTGCCGGCCCGGCCGCACCAGGAACGTCACGTCCTTGCCCGCCTGCGCCAGGCGGCCACCGAAATATCCGCCGGTCGCGCCGGCACCCACGAAGAGGGTTCGCATGAGCGATCAGCCTAGATGCTCGTCGAGGTAGCACCAGCGCCACGACTCACCGGGTTCGTAGGACCGCATCACCGGATGGCCGGTCGCCTCGTGATGGGCCGTCATGTGTTTCAGTGGGGAGGAGTCGCAGCACGCGACATGGCCGCAGCCGAGGCACAGCCGCAGGTGGACCCAGTTGTGCAGGCCGGCGGCGTGGCACTCGGCGCAGCCCTCCTCATAGGTTGACTGCGGGGCCGTCTCGGCGGCCTCCTTGAGGTGCTGGCAGATCACTCGTCACTCCGTTGCAGCAGGGACTCTTCCAGATCCAGATCGCGCTGGGCGCGGGTGAGCACCTCTTCGGGGATGCGTCCCTCGTTCCGGGCGACCTTGAACACTCGGCGTTCCGCACCGATCATCTCGCGACGCAGCCGACCGTACGCCGCCGAGGGCGTCTCCTGCTGCTGATTGCCGAGCCGCTCCCAGGCGTTGTTGGACCGGCTCTCGACGAGCGCCCGCAGGCGGTCGACGACCGAGGGCGGCGCCCCGTCGGCGGCGGCCTCGAGCGCCTCCAGGGCGGCCCGGCTGGCCTGGTGCTGCACGCCCGCCTCGGCCAGCGCGTCGGCCGTGCTGTTGTCCTGGCGGACGCCGAGCCGCACGGCCAGCCAGGACAGCGTCGTGCCCTGCAGCAGCAGCGTCACCACGATGACCGCGAACGCGACGAAGATGAACAGGTTGATCGGATAGTTCGGGATGTACTTTTCCGGGTCGGGGTTGGGCTTGGGCAGCGTCTGCGCGGCGGCCAGCGTGACCACGCCGCGCATGCCCGCCCACCCGATCACCGTCGGCACCGTGACCGGCGGCCTCTCCTCGCGGTCCCGCACCCGCGGGGACAGCCGCGGAAGGTAGGTCGCCGGGTACATCCAGATGAACCGGACGACCAGCAGCGTGCCGATCACCGCCGCGGTCACCCCGATCGTGGTGCCGACGGTGGTCTCGATATCGCTGCCGACCGTGCGCAGCTGAAGGCCGACGAGCAGGAAGACGATGCCTTCGAGGAGGAACGTGATCATCCGCCAGACCGCCTCCATCTGCAGCCGGGAGGTCGGCGACAGCAGGTAGGGCATGCGATGGCCGAGGTAGAGCCCGGCGATCACGACGGCCACGACGCTGGAGGTCTTCAGCTCCTCGGCGACGATCACGACCACGAACGGGGTGAGCAGCGAGACCGCGTCGTCGAGCAGCGAGTCCTCGATCTTGCGGTGCAGCTTGGCCGCGATCCAGGCCGCGGCCAGCCCGAGCACGATGCCGCCGCCCGCCTTGAGGGCGACCTGCCCGGCGATCGGCCAGAACCCGACCGCGGCGCCACCCAGCGCGGCGGTCGCGACCCGCACCAGCACCAGCGCCGACGCGTCGTTGAGCAGGCTCTCACCCTCCAGGATGGTCACCACCCGGCGGGGCAGCCCGATGCGCTTGGCGATCGCGGTCGCCGACACCGCGTCGGGCGGGGCGACGACCGCGCCCAGCGCCACGCAGGCGGCGAACGGGATCTGCGGGAGCAGCACGTGCAGGACGATGCCGACCGCGAACGCCGTGACCAGCACCAGGCCGATCGCGAGCATCAGGATCGGCCGCAGCGCCCGGCGGAACGCGGGCACCGAGGTCTCGAGGGCGGCCGTATAGAGCAGGGGCGGCAGGATGCCGATCAGCACGAGATCGGGGTCGAGGTGCGCTTCCGGCATTCCGGGCACGAAGGACAGGGCGAGTCCGGCGACGAGCAGGACCAGCGGGGCGACGAAGCCGAGCCGCCGGGCCAGAGCGGCGCCGAGAACAGAGATCGCCACCAGGGCGACGACGTCGACGATGCTCTCCATGCCGGGAAGCTTATTGAATCCCCGACCCGCGGTCGCGTGCCGCAACTCACCCTGATGACGGTCAAGATAGGCAGTTCTACTCACGCGAGCGACACAAGATCTACGGAAGGCTGTCGCGCATGACCAGAGTCGGGATCACCGGGATCGCCTACGCCCTGCCCGCGCGGGAGGTGGCGACCGCCGAACTCCAGCGCAAGGTCGCGGTGGCCAGCGGCCTCATGCTGCCGCCCGGCATGTTCGAGAAGGCGACCGGCATCGTCCGGCGCCGGGTCGCGGCCGACGACGAATACGCCTCCGACCTCGCGGTCGACGCCGCGACCAAGGTGCTCGCCGACACCGGCACCGACCCGCTCGACGTCGACCTGCTGCTGTTCGCCAGCGCCACCCGCGACATGGCCGAGCCGGCCACCGCCCACGTGGTGCAGGCCGCGCTGGGCAGCCGGGCCCACGCGCTCGACGTCACCAACGCCTGCAACAGCTTCCTCAACGGCATCGACCTGGCCCGCTCGATGATCCTGGCCGGCCGGGCCCGGCGGGCGCTGGTGGTCACCGGCGAGACCCCGACCCGGGCGATGCGGCCGCGCATCGACGGCATGGCCCAGGCGCGCACGGCGTTCGCCGGCTACACGTTCGGCGACGCCGGCGCGGCGGTGCTGGTCGAGCCGGTGGCGGCGGGCGGCATCGTCGACGTCGACAGCGAGACCCACTCCGAGCACTGGGCGGCCGGCGGCATCTTCGGCGGCGGCTCCCGGCACCCGCGCGGCGACGAGCACACCTATTTCACCGGCGACGGCCACCGGCTGCGGCGCATCTTCGAGAAGATCGGGGCCGGGCTGATCGAGCGCGTCGCGCTCCGCACCGGGTACGCCTGGTCCGACTACTCCAGGGTCCTCGTGCACCAGGTGACGCTGCCCTACCTCGAACGGTTCGTCGAGGTCACGGGCGTGCCGCGCGACAAGCTGGCGATCACGGTCGACCGGCTCGGCAACATGGCGTCGGCGACCCTGGGCGTCCAGATGGCCGAGGTCCGTCCCGATCTCGCCCCCGGCGACCGGGTGCTGCTGGTCGGCCTGGGCGGCGGCGTCAGCCTGATGACCATGGTGTGGGAGGTCTCGTGAACTCGCTGTGGGTGATCGTCCCGGCCTACAACGAGCGGGAGCGGATCGGCGCCACGCTGGCCGCGCTGGCCGCCCAGACCGACACCGACTTCACGCTGCTGGTCGTCGACAACGCCTCGACCGACGGCACCGCGGAGATCGCGGCCGCGTTCCGCGGCCCGTTCACCACCGAGGTGCTCACGGAACCGGAGAAGGGCGTCGGCTCGGCCGTCGACACCGGTTTCCGGCACGCGATCAGCCACGGCGCGGTGCACCTCGCCCGCACGGACGCCGACTGCCTGCCCCGGCCCGGCTGGGTGGCGGCGGCCCGGCGCGCGCTGGCCGCCGGCGACGGGCTCGCCTGCGGCCGGGTGATCGCCCGGCGCGACGAACACGGGCCGGCCGGGCGGGCGGCCTTCCAGGTGCTGGTCACGCTGGCGGCGGCGTTCGGCCGGTGGCGCCCCGGGCATCGCGGCTCCGAGTTCCGCGCGCCCTACCGCATGCACGCCGGCAACAACATGGCCATCACCGCCGAGCTCTACCAGTCCTGCGGCGGCATGCCCCGGCGGCCGTCCCCGACCGACCGCACGTTCCTCAACCGGGTTCGCCGCACCACCCCGGCGATCGGCCACCACCGCGACATGGTGGTGGAAAACTCGACCCGCCGGTTGCGGGCCTACGGCCTGGCCGGCACCGCCCGGTGGTACCTCGACCGCGGCAGCGGCCCGCGCACGGCGGATCCCCGCTGATGCTCACCGAACTGATCGAAAGCCTGCGCGACGACGACCCCCGCCCCGCGCTGGCCGGGTCGGCCACCCGCGGCGACCTCGCCCGCCTGCTGCGGGCCTACGCCCGGGCGCTGCACGACGAGGGGCTCACCGCGGGCGACACCCTGGGCCTGGCCGTACGCCCGGGGCCGCGCTCGCTGGCCGCCATGCTCGCGGCGTACCACCTCGGCCTGCGCATCGCCGTGCTCGACCCGACCGCCGGGCCGGACGTTCTCCTGGCCCGCCTTTCCCTCGCCCCGCCCCGGCTGGTGCTGGCCGACGCCGCCGCCCAAGCCGTGTCGGGCTGGGCCGCGCCGCTCGCCCGCCGCGCCCACCTCGCCCTGCCCGACCTCGGCGCGGTCGCGCCGGTCCGCACGATCGGCCGGCGGCTCCCCGGCTCGGCGCCCCGCCTGCGCTGCGGACCGGGGTCACTCCCCCGGGCGTACGCGGGTGACGGCGACGCCGTGATCGTCTTCACCTCGGGCACGACGTCCTCGCCGCGGGCCGTCGTACACACCCGCGCGTCGCTGTCGGCCGGAATGGCGGCGGTCCGCGACCTGGTCCGGCCGGCGCCCGGCACACCGGTCGTCGGCGGCACGTTCTTCGTGCTGCTGCCGTCGCTCGCCGCGGGGGCGCCGGTCGCGTTCCCGCGCGGGCGGGCGCTGCGCAAGCTCCACCCGCAGGCGACCTACCTCACCCCGCCGCAGCTACGGGCCGCGCTGGCCGCCGGGGTGCGGTTCACCGGCCGGGTCTACAGCGGTTCCGCGCCGGTGAGCGCGTCGCTGCTCGCCGCGGTACGCCGGGCCGGCGCCTCGGAGGCCTGGGGCGTCTACGCGCTGACCGAACTCTTCCCGGCCGCCGCCGTCGAGTCGTCGGCCAAGGCGGCCTTCGAGGGCTCGGGCGACCTGGTCGGCGACCTGCTGCCGGGGGTCTCGGCCGAAATCTGCGCGGGGCAGGTCATGCTGCGCGGGCCTGCGATGGCCGACCGCTATCTGGGCTCGCCACCCCTGGAACGGGTCGCGACCGGGGACGCGGGCTTGATCACCGACGGCCGGCTGGTGCTCGGCGGCCGCCAGAAAGACATGATCCTGCGGCGGGCCGAGAACATCTACCCCGGTCTGTACGAGCCGATGCTGCACGTGCCCGGGGTCGAGCTGGCGCTGCTCGTGGGCGTCCCGGCGGGCGACGGCGACGAGCGGGTGGTGGCCGTCGTGCAGACCGCGCCCGGCGTCCCCGAGCAGCGGGTGCGGGCCTGTCTGCGTACGCCGATAAGCCGGATGGGCACCGCCCGGCCCGACGCCGTGGTTTTCGCCCGCATCCCGCTGGCCGGCCGGTCCCGCAAACCGGACCGCGCCGCGACCGCCCGACTGGCGGCCTCGGCGTGAGAGACCTGGCCGTGATCGTGCCCGCCCGCAACGAGGAGCGGCTGCTCCCGGGCCTGCTCGCGGCCCTGGCCGCCCAACAGGACCCGCGCTTCACCGTGGTCCTGGTCGACAACGCCTCGACCGACCGCACCCCGGCCCTGGCCCGGACGTCCCCCTTGGACATCTCGGTCGTCTCGGAGCCCTCCCGGGGCGCCGGCACCGCGGCCGACACCGGCTTCCGCCACGCGATCGCCGCCGGAGCCCTCCTCTTGGCCCGGACCGACGCCGACTGCCTCCCCGCCCCCGACTGGACCGCGGCCATCCGCCGCCACTTCCGCTCCGGCGCCGAAATGATCTGCGGCCGCAGCGTGCCCCGCCGCGACGAAAACCCGGGCCTGCTCGAACGCCACCTCTACCCGGCCTTCGTCCGCACCGCCGCGCTGTACGGTCGCCACCGCCACCGCGGCCCCGGGTTCCGGACGCCGTTCGTGCTGGTCCACGGGCACAACCTGGCCCTGACCGCCGACCTGTACATCCGCTCGGGCGGCACGCCGCGCGAACTGCTGACCGAGGGCTCGGAAGACGTCACCCTCCTCAACCGCTGCCGCCGCGCGACCGGCCGGATCGTGCGCGCCGAAGACGTCGTCGTCGAGTCCAGCCTGCGCCGCCTCCGCGCGTGGGGCCCCCGCCGAACCCTCCTGTGGCATTGGGACCGCCGCTACCGCCCCACCCCGGAGGAGGCCGACATCCGATGACCTCGAAACCTCCCCAGCGCGCTCCGGCTCTATTCGGGCCGAGCCGCACCCACCCCGGCACCGGGTGGGGTGAGTAAAGCGGCCAGGTCTGACGTTTTCCGGCGGTTGTCCACCGGGCGGGCCCGGGACCGGCGGGTCTATCTGCGGAGCCACCCGGTGCCCTTCGGGCTCCTGGCGGCCACGCGGCACCGGCCGGTGTTCCGGCTGGGGCGGACGGTGTTCGTGCACGATCCGGTCGCCTATCGGAGGGCGCTCACGTCGGTGCCCCTCGACCGGACCGCCGAAGGGACCACCGGCGGGGCGGCCGGGCGGCTGGCCGGGCCGGACACGCTCTTCGACCAGCACGGCGAATCCCACCGGCGGGCGCGACGGGACGCCGCCGACCGGCTCGGCGCGGCCGGCGTCGAGCGGCTGCGCCCGATCTGGACGAGCCGGCTGGAGCGGCGCCTGGCCGGGCTGGCCGACGGTTCCCCGGTCGACCTGGTGACGCTCGCGGCCGAGATCGCCGGGGCCACCGCGGCGGCGTTGCTCGACCTGTCGGTCGACCCGCTCGAACTGGCCTCCGCCGCACGCGAGGCCGCGGCGGCCGCGGCTCGCGCCCACCTTCCCGGGCCCCGTTCGCTGCTTCGCCGCGCCGTTCCGCCCCGGGCGGCACCGGACCGCCAATCGGCGCTCACGCCGGCCGAGCGTGCCGCCCAGCGGCTGAGCGACCTGGTGGGAAGCCCTCTCAACGCCGTCCTGGCGGTAGCGGCGATCAACACCACGGTGGCCGCCCTGCCCCGAGCGGCGGCCTGGGCCTCAGACGACGAACTCTGGGACGCCGACCCCCGCGCCCTGGCCGACGAGCTTCTGCGGGTCACCTCCCCGACACCGCTTCTGCCCCGGGTGCCGGCGGTCACCGGCACCCTGCTGCCGGGTGGCCGATGCCCGGTCGGTCCCGGCGACCGGATGCTGCTGATCACCCGCCACGCCGCCGGCGCGCACCGCCGCGACCCCGACCCGGCCGGCCCGCCGTCGCCCCAGCAGTCGCAGCTGGTGTTCGGGGCCGGCCCGCACGCCTGCCCCGGCGCCGCCCTGGCCCGCGCGCAGATGACGGACTTCCTGGCCGCGCTGGCGCCCTACCGCCCGAGGGTGGTCCGGGCCCGCGCCGACCGGCATTCCGCACTGCCCGGCTGGGCCGTCCTGACCGTCCGGGCGGGGCGATGAGCATGCGGATCGCGATCACCGGTGCGAGCGGATTCTGCGGCTCGGCGGTGGCCCGGGCCGCCGCCCGGGACCGGGACGTCGTTTGCCTCGGGCGGCGCCCGGGCCCGGCCGGCGAGCACCGGCTCTGGGACGCGACCACGGACAACCCCGATCTGGACGGCGTCGACGCGGTGATCCACCTGGCCGCCGCGGTCGGCGATCCCCGCCCGGGAAAAGTGACCGAGGCCAGGTTCCGCGCGGTGAACGTCGACGGCACCGCCCGGCTGCTGGAGGCCGCCGGACCACGGCCGGTCGTGTGGGTCAGCACCGCCAGCGTCTACCGCCCCGGGCCTTACCCGGGGCCGCTCCGCGAGGACCATCCGGCCGACCGGCAGCGAACCGCCTACGGCCGCACCAAGGCGGCCGGGGAACGGCTTGCCCTCCAGGCGGGAAAGGTGGTGCTGCGGCCGCGGGCGGTCTACGGCCCGGGTGACCCGCACCTGCTCCCCCGGCTGCGGCGCGTCGTCCACCGCGACACGGCCTGGCTGCCCGGTCCCGACGTACGGCTGAGCCTGACCGCGGTCGAAAACCTGGCCGACGCCTGCCTCACGGCGCTGAGCTGGCCGAAAGGGGCTTACAACATCGCGGATTCGACGGCGTACAGCCGGGACGCCGCGGTCGCGGCGGTGCTGGGTGTTCCCGTACGCCATGTGCCGTTAGCCGCCGCAGAGGCGGCCGTGAAGCTGGGTTCGCGGCTTTTGACCCGTTACGCCCTGGACCAGGTGACTGACGGACTGGTCCTCGACATCGCCAAGGCGCGAGCCCGGGGCTGGACGCCGCGGGTCAGCTTGTCGTCGTCGGGATCGAGCGCGCGACCGTAGAGGCCCAGGTGCCGTCCTTACCGAGCTTGGTGAAGACGGCGTCGACCGAGAAGACGTACGCGGTCTGCCGGTCGAGCCCGGTGACCGGGGCGCTCATCATGCCGCAGCCCGAGCCCGGCTTGATGACCGTCCAGCCGATGTCACGCTGGTTGCCGACCGACAGCTGGTGCTGGGCGATCGCGGTGAGCCGGTATTCGACCAGGTCGGAGCCGCCCGGGTTGTACCAGGTGACGGTCGCGCTGGTGGTTCCGGCGACGACCGTGGCCGAGTTGATCTCGCCGGCGTGGAACTTGATGCTCGCGCAGTCGTTGCCGCTCACCGACGGGGCGGGCGTCGGCGAGACCGTGCCGATCGGCAGGAAGCCGGTCGGGAACGGGGCCGGCGACGAGTAGGAGACGGCGGGCGTCGGCACGGGCGCGACCGGGCCGCCGTTGGTGAGCATCCACGGCGTGGTGGCACTGGGCGCGACCGTGGCCTGGGCGGTGGTGGCCGCCTTCGCGCAGCCGCCGAGCAGCAGCCCCGCGAACGGGATCACCAGCAGCGCAAGCTTCCCACGACGCACACGTCCTCCAGAGCCTCGGCCGATCCCGTACGCGGATCAGTTCGGCAAGACTCCGGGGGATGCTTAGCGGGCGGGCGCGGCTTCCCGGTAGCGGCAGCAGGCGCGGTCGGCGAGGTCACGGGTGGAGGCCGAGTTGACCCAGGTGCCGAGCATGATCTTCGCGCCGGGCATGACCTTGGCGAAGACGCGCTTGGCCGTGCGGACGCCGGCCATCGTCGAGAGCCGCACACCCAGCTTGACCACCACCACGCTCAGCGGCCGCACCGTCACGCCGGAGAACAGGCGGCTGGCCCGCTCGCGGCCCGCGGCCACACCCAGGGCGAGCCGGGCGGTCGACGGGCCCTTGTGCACCCGCTGCAGCACCAGCAGGTCGGCGGCCCGCTCGCCGGCGGCCGGATCGACACCGTACGCCGCGGCGATGTGCAGCACCATGCGCGAGTGGGTCCAGGCGAGGACGCCCACGTCGAGCACCGCACCGGGAAGCTCACCGGCGCCCGACACCGAGCCGGAGATGCGGCCCAGGGTCGTGAACCGCTTGATCGCCAGGGCGGCCAGTTGGTCGGGAGTGAGCTGGGGAGACTCTTCCCGGACGCGGTCGGTCCAGCGGGCGGCCTCGGGGCCGAGCAGCCGCACGGCTTCGAGCGCCATGTGCTCAGGCGCATATTGGGGGTCGGACCGCATCCGCGTCCAGAGAAAACCGGGTGGGGCTTCGGTTTCCGGCAGAACGACGGGATGATGCCCGGATGGGAGGTTCGCGGCCGTTTCGGTCACCAGATCACTCCGTGGGGGGAAGGGAAGGATCCAACGCCATTGTGCCGTGCACATGCACGTGCACGCGACCCCCAATTTGATGTTGTGCCCAAGCCGAGATCCACTAGGCCGGGATCCACCCGGCGTGACGACCGACACCATCTGCCTGTTTGGCAAGATCCAGTGGTCGCCGGAATGAATGCCGGTGCACCGTTGTTCTGCACGACACCCCGATTCTTTCCACAGGAGGTCCGGTGCTCGACCCCAACGAGCTCTACGAGTTGGCCGACGACCTGCCGGCCCTGGACGCGCCGGTCCTGGTCCAGGCCCTCACCGGGTTCGTCGACGCCGGGAGCGCGATTCAGCTCACCCGCGAGCATCTGCTGGAGCGTCTCGACAGCCGCGTGCTCGCGACCTTCGACCTCGACCAGCTGCTCGACTACCGCTCCCGCCGGCCCACGATGATCTTCATCGAGGACCACTGGGAGAGCTACGAGGAGCCCAGCCTCGCCCTGCACCTCGTGCGCGACCAGCTCGGCAGCGAGTTCCTGCTGCTCGCGGGCCCCGAGCCCGACCTGCAGTGGGAGCGCTTCATCGCCGCGGTCACCGGCCTCGTCGACCGCCTCGGCGTCAAGCTGACGATCGGCCTCAACGCGATCCCGATGGCGGTGCCGCACACCCGTCCGGTCAGCGTCACCGCGCACGCCACCGACCAGAGCCTGCTCGGCGACCGTGAGTCGTGGCTGCAGCGGGTGCAGGTGCCGGCCAGCGTCGGCAACCTGCTCGAGTTCCGCCTCGGCAAGTCCGGCCACGACGCGATGGGCTTCGCCGCCCACGTGCCGCACTACCTGGCCCAGGCGACCTACCCGGCGGCGTCCGAGCTGCTGCTCGACTCGATCTCGCAGACCAGCGGGCTGGCCCTGCCGACCGGTGAGCTGCGCGAGGCGGCCAAGGTGGTGCGCGACGACGTCGACAAGCAGATCGCCGACGACGAGCAGGCCAGCCGCCTGGTGTCGTCGCTCGAGGCGCAATACGACGCGTTCCTGCGCGGGCGCGAAAACAATCTGCTGGCCGAGGAGTCGGGCCCGCTGCCGACGGCCGACGAGCTGGGCGCCGAGCTGGAACGCTTCCTGGCCGAGCAGACCCGAGACGAATAATCAGCCGGATCCCCGGCGGCCCGGCCGCCGGGGATCCGCTGCTTCTGCCACAGTGATCACATGGCGGAGTCCCTCACCCTGACCCTTGAGCCCCGCGGCCCGGCCGGTGCCTTCGTCCTCACCGACGAGCAGGCCGCCGCCCTGGGCGGGGGCCGCAAGGCGTTCCCGGTCAATGTCACGGTCAACGGCGTCACGCTGCCGCTCCGGCTGGCCCGGATGGGCGGCGAGAACATGATCGGCCTGGCCAAGGCGGCCCGCGAGAAGGCCGGCGTGACCCTCGGCGAGACCTACGACATCGAGGTCACGGCCGAGGAGGCCGGCGCCCGTACGGTCGAGGTCCCCGACGATCTGGCCGCCGCCCTCGACGGCGACGCGGACGCCAAGGCCCGTTTCGAGGCCCTGGCCTACTCGCACCGCAAGGAGTTCGTCCGCTGGATCACCGAGGCGAAGCGCGAGGCCACCCGCACCCAGCGGGTCACCAGAACCCTCGAGATGCTCAAGGCCGGCGAAACTCGCTAGAAGAGCCAGTCGATCACCGTCTGGATGTGCTGGTCCCAGAACGACCACTCGTGGCCGCCCGGCCCGTAGCCCGCGTCGAGATCCACCCCGGCCGCGGCGCACGCCGCGACGAAACGCTCGTTCTGCTTGATCAGGTGATCCTCGGTGCCGCAGCGGAGCATCAGGCGCGGCAGGGCGGCCGGATCGGCGCCCTTGATCAGGTGCAGCAGGTCCTCGTCGGTGCCGGCCACCTCGCGGTCCGCAAAGACGCGGGCGACCAGGGCGCGCATGTGCGGCCGCAGGTCGTACTCCTGGATGTAGGCCAGGTCGAGCGCGCCGGACAGCGTCGCCGCGGCGGCGAACCGCGACGGATCCCGCAGCGCCCACTTCATCGCGCCGTAGCCGCCCATCGACAGGCCGGCCACGAACGTGTCCTCGCGCCGGGTCGAAACCCGGAAGAACCGTTCCACGACCTTCGGAAGCTCGTCGGAAAGAAACTTCCAGAACCTCATTCCGTACGCCTCGTCGGCGTAGAAACTGCGGTGCACCTCGGGCATGACAACGGCCAGGCCCTTGCCCCCGGCGTAGCGCTCGATCGACGTCCACCGCGTCCAGGCCGTGTGGTCGTCGGTGAGCCCGTGCAGCAGATAGAGCACGGGCGGCGGCGGCCCGTCGTCGTCGGGCAGCAGCACGGTCATCGAGGTGGACAGTTCGAGCGTCTCGGCGAAGAAGTCGCAGCGGATCAAGGCCATGTCGCTCAGTCTGTTCCGGGGGCAGGACAGATGTCACGGCGAAGCGCGGCCGTTTCACATCGGACCGGTCTGCTGATCGGTGAAACGGTGTCGGGGTGAATATCGTTCTCTACGGGTGCGCGGCCGTGGTCGTGCTCGCGGGCAGTCAGATCCTGCTGGCGCTGACCGGTTTCGGCCCGCCGTGGGAGGTCGTGCCGCGCATGTGGCGGCGACCCGTCCCGCCGGTCGCCGCCGGCCTGGTCGCCGCGCTCACGGTGATGGGCACCGGCAGACGATACATCCGGCGATCATCGGCACGCTGCAGCGCGACCCGGACGGCGGCTGGTGGCGCGTCGTCACCGCGCTGCTGGTGCAGTCGAGCGGCTGGTTCCAGACGGTGTTCAACCTCGCCGCACTCATCGTGGTCGCCCCGGTCGCGGCGCGCACGCTCGGCAACCTGCGGGCGCTCGCCGTCTTTCTGGTCGCCGGCGTGGCCGCCCAGGTGGTCAGCGCGGCCGGCTGGTCGCCACACGGCGGCGGCGACTCGGTGGCGATCTGCGGCCTGGTCGGCGCGCTCGCGGTGGGTTACGGCTTGAGGGGTACGCGGCGTGAACTCCGCCTGGCCTCGCTCGCCATCCCGGCCGCGGCCGGGGTGCTCTGCCTGCTCACCAACAACCACGGCATCGGCCTGGCCGTCGGCTGCGTGCTCGGCGTGCCCCTGGCTTCCCGCATAAGCAGCGCGACCGGCCAAGCCAGCGCGCCCAATCCAGCCAGCGCAACCGACCCAGCCAGCGCAACCGACCCCGCCAGCGCCACCGACCCCGCCAGCGCCATCGACCCAGCCAGCGCAACCGACCCCGCCAGCGCAACCGACCCCGCCAGCGCAACCGACCCCGCCAGCGCGGGATCGCTCAGGGAGCGCGGCCGATGACGACGCCCATCGTGCCGATCGTCACCTCGGCCTCGACCGCGAGGCCGACGTCGGCATAGCGGGCGGGCGTCCGTTTGTGCACGTGAATGCCCGCTGTAGCCCTTGGTCTCGAGCCGATCGGGAACAGCGACACCCACCTGGCCGGCCAGATCAGCCTGGCGCACACCAATCCCATCTTTCCGGTCTAGGTCCGGTGGAGGAGGAGCCACGCGTCGGCCGGGAAGAGGCGGCCGGCGATCGCCCAGGTGACGCGCGAGTAATAGGGGCGGGCGGCGGCCTCGTCGAGGATCTCGGGCTGGTCGGCGGGGTGGTCGGTGCCGCGCCAGCGGATCGTGCAGCCGCCCGCGGCGAGGACGTTGCGGACCCAGTTGGTGCGGGCGCCCCACGGCAGGTTGATGACGAAGAGGCCGGGAGCGGCGGTCACCGCGACCGGAACCCGCAGGTCGCGGCCGCTGACCCGGCCGCGATGGTGGACCACGCCCCAGATCGGAAGCAGGCGGCGGCCGGCCAGCACGCGCACGGCCGGGGCGGTGGCGCGGGCGAAGCGCCAGGAGGTGTTGTCGGGAGCCATGCGTCGATGGTCGTCCGGCGGGGGCGCCGGCACATCCCGGCTACCCGTCAGATGTTGTGAGGGTTTTCCGTCATGGCGTAGGCCACCGCCTCGGCCCGGCCGCGCGCGCCGATCTTGCGGTAGATGCTGGCCAGATGGCGTTCCACGGTGTGCACGGCGATGCCCAGCCGCCGGGCGATCTCGGTGTTGGAGTCGCCGGACGGCAGGAGCCGCAGCACCTCCGCCTCCCGCGGTGTCAGCGCGCTCTTCGCACGGGCCACCCGGCCGGTGCGCTCGCCGCGCCCGCCGGTGACCAAGTCGGTGCGCTGGCCGGTGACGAAGTCGGTGCGCTGGCCGGTGACGAAGTCGGTGCGCTCGCCGGTGACGAAGTCGGTGCGCTCGCCGGTGACGAAGTCGGTGACCAGCCGCAGATCGGTCGCCTGATCCTCGATGAACAGCGTCGGGGTCGTGCCGGGCAGCTCGACCAGCCGGCCGTCCGGCAGCCGGTCGGCCAGGCGGCGGGAGACCTCGACCGGCATCTGCTGCTCGTTCTGGCGGTGGAGGACCAGGGTGGGCGCGCGCACCCGCTCGACCTCGGCGGTCACGTCGATGTCGCGCGCCGCCCCGAACCACGCCTTGGCCACCGGGGCGGTCGTCGCGGTGCGGAACGACTCGGCGGCCCAGCGACCGGACGACGCCGCGTCCCAGCCCAGCCAGGCCGTCGCCGCCGCGTCGGCGAAAAGCCCCCAGTCCTGGTCGACCAGGGACAGCAGTGCCTGGGTCTGGGCCGGGCCCATCACCTCGCGCAGGCGCGGCGACCCGCCGAACAGGACCATCCGATCGACCCGATCGGGCCGGCGGGCGGCGTACGCGATGGCGGTCGTCACCGAGTGGTAGTAGCCGAGCAGCGAGGCGTGCTGGACGCCGGCGTCGTCGAGGACCGCGGTCAGGTCCCGGAGGTGGGCGTCGACGCCCAGATCGGCGAGGTCGATCCGCCGGTCGGAGCTGCCGGTCCCCCGCCCGTCGTAGAGGACCACGGTCAGGTGCCGGGCCAGCGCTTCGTACGCCGCCCGCAACGCCGGCACCCGCCACTGCGCCACGATGTTGCTCAGCGACGGCAGCCAGACCAGCACCGGCCCGTGCCCGAAGACCTGATAGCCCACCGTCACGCCGTCGGTGGCGCGGGCGAAGCGCAGGTCCGGGGTCATCAGATCGCGGCGAGGGCTTCGGTGATCTTCCACTCGGCCAGGTCGAGGTCCGAGCCGAGCTGGTCGGTCACCAGGTGGCGTACGTCGTCCGGCCGCAGGAACCCCCGTGTCATGATCACCTTTCGGGTCGTTTAATTCGGTCGCCGTAGACCTCGGATCACGATAAACCCGACCCATGACGGAAGAACGGCTGCCCGGTGGGCGCAGCTTCGGAGCTGTACGCGTCGGGGACGAGGTCCGGCGCCCCACCCAGCCGTGGACACCGACCGTGCATTCGGTGCTGCGGCACCTGGAAGACGTCGGCTTCGACGGTGCCCCGCGGGCCCGCGGTTTCGACGACCAGGGTCGTGAACGCCTCACGTTCCTGCCCGGCGAGACGTTGGGCGAGACCGGGCCCTGGTCGGACTGGGTGCGCTCGGACGCGGCGCTCCGGCAGGTCGGCGCCTGGCTCCGCGGGCTGCACGACGCGACCACGACCTTCCGGCCGGCCGGCGATGCCGTCTGGTTCACCCGGCGTACGTGGCAGCCCGACCTCGTGATCGCCCACCTGGACGCCTCGCCGTGGAACGCGGTGTGGGCCGACGGCACCCTCGTCGGCTTCGTCGACTGGGACACCGCCAGCCCGTCCCAGCGCGAGGGCGACCTGGCGTTCTCGGCGCTGACCTGGGTGCCACTGCTGACCCCCGCACTGGCCGAGAGCGTCGGATTCAGCGACCCGGCCGACCGGTCCCGCCGGCTCCACCTGCTCCTCGACGCGTACGGCTACACCGCCGACCGAACCGCGATCCGCGACGCGCTCCTCGCCCGCGTCGAGATCAACGTCGCGATGATCCGGGAACTCGCCGAAACCGGTGAACCGGTCTTCCAGCGCATGCTGCCGTGGGCCGCCGACCTGGAGCGCTCGGGCAACGAGGTGGCCGGGCTCCCGGACGCGTTCTGGCGGACCCCGGTTGCCGAAACTTCCACCTAGGAATCGAGGAGTACTGATGTCCAAGTCATCGGCTGGAGCTTCCATTCGCCCCTTGGTGACCGCAGTCGCCGGCTCGTAGCGCCGCGCGTGTAGCGAACTCAGCCCAGAACCCGGTCGCCGGGGCGAGGTGACACACGTGTCACCGGCCCTTGGCGCTTTTCGGCGTCTCCGTTCGCCTTACCGGGAGCTCAACCGTGTCCACTCGCCGTTCCTCGATCCACTTTGCCCTTGTCTTCCTCCGGCGCCTGATCACTTCCCCGTTCGCCGCGCTCAGGCCAGCTCCCAACCTCGCTGACGAGAATGTCGGCCGCAACGTCCGCCTGCTGGGCTGGTTCAACTTCCTCGGCGACTTCCGCATGTACGGGCCGATCATGGTCATCTACTTCGCGCAGGTCACCGGCTCGTACACAGCCGCCGGAAGCCTGCTCGCGCTGAAAATGCTGTCGTCCGCGGCGTTCGAAATCCCCACCGGCGTACTCTCCGACCGGCTCGGCCGGCGGGGCACGATGATCGCCGGCGCCGTCGTGATGGTGGCCGCCCACCTCGGGTACGCCGGCGCTTCCGGCTACGGCCTCCTCCTGGCGGCGGTTGTGCTGGAGGGATTGGCGACCTCACTGTGGAGCGGCAACAACGACGCGCTTCTGTACGACACTCTGCTCGGAGCCGGCCGCGAGCAGGAGTTTCCCCGGCACTCGGGCCGGGTGAACTCGATGTTCCAGCTCGCGCTGGCGCTGGCGGCCGCCATAGGTGGCGTGGTCGCCGGCGCGTGGTCGCTGCGCGCGGTGGTCGCCCTGTCGGTCGTACCGCAGGTGCTGTGCGTGCTCGTCGCCTTGCGGATCCGGGAACCGCGCATGCACGGCCCGCTGGAATCGAACATGCTGGCGCACCTCGGATCGGCCCTGCGCGGCATCCGCCGTAACCCGGTGCTCCGCCGCATGACGCTGGTGTCGGCGCTTCGCTACAGCAGCGAAAGCGCGGCCCAGTTGTCGCCCGTTTTCGTGGCCGGGCTGTGGCCGCTCTGGGCGCTGGGCCTGTGGCGCACCTTCGGCCATGGCGTGGCCTTCGCCGGCTTCCGCGTCAGCGGTTGGGTGATCGGCCGGGCCGGCGCGGCCCGCACTCTGCTGTTCGGTGAGCTGTTCGACAACGTGGCGAACTTCGTGGCGCTGGTCAAGCCGACGGTATTTTCGCCCGTGCTGCTCGGGTCACCGGCCTACGGCATGTCGACAATCGCCCAGCAGACGTTGCTGCAACGCGAGTTCACCGACCGGGAACGCGCGACTATGGGTTCGCTCGGGTCGCTGCTCGGCAGCGCGCTGTACGCGCTCGTCGCCGTGGGGGCCGGCCTGGTGGCCGACCGCTGGGGCATCGTCGCGGCGTTGCTCGCGATCCAGGCGGTGGTCCTGATCGCACTTCCACTCGCCTGGTCGGTGCACGCACACGCACCGTCGCGGCCGGTGCGGCATATCCCGTAAGTCAATCGCCCGAGCACGTTGGCCGTTCAGATGTAGCAAGGCCGGCCAACCACCGCGCATGCCGGCGAATGCGGGGCAGGTCGTCGGGAAAGCAGCTCATCCACGCGGCGGGCTGACCGGGCTCGGCCACCAGCGGAGCCGCCGAGTCGGCGATCTGGTCACATCCGGAAGCGGGACCCGCCCTGGAGAGTCACGCCCAGGAGCACGGATCGCCGACGGCGAGCCGGCCCGGGCGCTCGACGGTGGCGAAGACACCGAAAGTCAGCGCATGATGCTCGGCGAGGGTCTTGAGAAGATCGTTCCGCTCGCGGACCCGGTCCTGCGCCATATCGATCATCCCGCACCGAGTGAGCGGTCGAATGACGTGCAGAACGACATCGGGGCCGATCTTCAATCGACGGCCGGACCAGTTGTCTTCCGCGAAACCACCACCGGGAACGTCTATCAGCAGGTTGGCCCGGAACCGCAACGGATCTATGTCGACGCCGTCCGCTTCGCCGGTGCTCAGCTCGGTCAGGCGGCGTAGCGAGGCTGTGGTGATGAGGCTGACCGGTCCTTCGTCGTGATGCAGGACCGGTCCTTCCGGGGCGAGCGTCACCGGGCGGCCGAGAATCTCCCCCACCGCGCGATGCCCGTCGGAGTCCGCGGCGGAGAAGCGACGACCGTCGGGCAACTCGATGATCGGAGCCGGTTCGGCCCCGTATGCCCGCAGCTCGAACAGGCCCGGCATTCGCCGGAAGCGGCGGGTGCTCTTGCCGCTACCGAACTTGCCGTCCGAGTCGCGCACCGCCCACAGCCGGTCGCCGGTGAGTCCTCGCTCACCGACCTCGGCGAGCGGCACCACCTCGCCGAGCATCGACTTGACCGGGTAGCGGCGGATCTCAGCGACCTCCACCACCCGACAGTATGAGATCCGCAAAAGTCCGGTCGACCGGCATCCGCGGCCGGTTGCGGGCTACCGGCCCGGCACGCACGGGTGACTCGCAAGGTGAGTCCGGACGGTTTGGGCGCGATTCGTTCGGACTTACCTTGCGGAAATCCTGCTCTTGGTCATCAGATCGCGGTCAGGGCCTTGGTGATGTTCCACTCGGCCAGGTCCAGCATCCACTGGCGGTTCGGGAAGTCGGTGTCGGCGATCCGAAGGGGGCCCTCGATCAGAGAGAGGACCTGGGCATATCGGTAGAACTCCAGGCGGTTGGGGTCGAGTTCGACCGGGTGCAGCGTGGAGTACGCGTCACCGAAGCGCATTTGCAGCCAGGCGTGCTCCCACTCGACGTCGAAGAACGTCAGCCCCTCGATGTCAACCATGGCGGGTTCGCCGGAGGGCGTGACGATCACGTGGTCCGGCCCGAGTTCGCCGTGTATCAGCCCGTATTCCTCGCGGTTGGTGACCGAGCCATGCAGGTGGCGGACATGGTCGGTGATTTGTTCGCGGGCGTCGGCGAGCCGGGCGTCGCGGGCGGCCGCCGCGCCGAGGTGACCGAGCGCGCGGTCCTGGATGATGTCCTCGGTGCTGCGAGCCTGAGGTGCCTCGCCGCGGGCGATGGCGGCGAGTTTGCCGTAGTGGGAGCCGCGTGTGGTGTGCATGCGGCGCAGGGCGTCGCCAAGCGCGGACAATGGCGTCGCGGCTGCGGCTGGGTCTTGTTCCATGAGAGTTTCGAGCGTCATCTCACCGACGTCCTCGACCAGCGCGAGGTCGGCCGGGTGGTAGCGGCCGTCGCGGTCGAGCATGAGCAACCGTGGCGTCCGCACGTCCGCGGCGGTCAGGGCGGCATAGTTGGCGGCGAACAATTCGGCGCCCGATGCATCAGTGAACGGATCGTCGGGGACGGCTGGCGCGGGGGGCCAGTAGTTTTCGCCGGCCGCCCAGACATAGAGAATCACTGTCGCCTGGTCGTCCAGTCTGAGCCGGTAGACGCCCCCTTCTTGCTCCCACCGGTCAGCCGGTCCAGGGCGGCAAGTCTGCGGTCGGTGCCGAACTGGTCCACCACCAAGTCGCGCAAGTCGTCAGGCTGCAGGAATACGCGTGTCATGATCGCCTCTCCTCGTGGTTCCCGGCGATGGTTTCCGACGTATCGGCCTCGTGCAATCGGGTTGTCCGCCTCCTGGCATACGGGTCGGTGAGACACACCCGCAACGGGCATGCGGCTGTCGAGGGTTCTCGGCCGCGCCTCGGACGGCCCTGGGGGCTGGGTTGATGTGCTGTTGAGGTACTCGGACTTCGCCGCCGTCGGTCTGATGTAGTCGGCTGCTGGCCACTCCGGCGAGACCGGACACGTGCGGGTCAATCCGCAACCTGAATCCGGACTCCGCAAGGTTCGCGCGGACGGGACAGTGATCATGGGATTACGGGCGGTTGGGAATGTCGTACCCGTCGATTAGAATGTGTGTACTAAAAGCGGCCGTGACCTGCGAGGAGATCAACGTGACCGTGCCCGTTTTGTCCAGTACAACGCCCCTGGTCCCGCCCTATGCGACGATGCTCGGCTTCTCGCGTTACGTGACCCGCACCGGCCCCGCCAAGGCGACCTTCGTGGGTGGCCTGCGCAAGGCCCGCGAGCGCCGCTCCGGGTTCAACCCGCACGGTCAGCTCGTCAAGGCACTCAAGGCCGACATCGCGTTCCGCACCGGCGGGAGCTACCTGGCCGGCGTCGTCGACCTGGTCAAAGATCGATGGAAGCCGCTCTACGAGGCGGTGTCGGCCGGCGCCAAGACCTACCTCGACTCGCTCGGCGACCCCGAGCAGGTGAGCCTGGCCCAGACCCGCGACGCGCTGGCCTCGGTCGGCCCGCTGATGGTCAAAATTAACCCGCACTTCGGCCTGCACTACGCCGACGGCCGCCGCGAGGCCGTCCGCCTGCACTTCGACGAGGCGCCGCCCACCCCCGAGACGACCACCGCGACGCTGCACCTGATGGCCCGCCACATCGACCAGATCCTCCCCAACGCCGAGCCGGTCTTCGTCGACCTGCGCCGCGGCCAGGTCCACCGCCTCGACGCGTCGACCAAGCCGTCCGACATCGAGACCTGGCTCGCCGGCGAGGCGGCCGCCTTCACCGCCATGTGGGCAACCATCCCGGCCGCCTAACAGCAGCAGCCCAGGGGCGCCGCGCCGAGCGGGGGTCGGGCGGCGCCACTGCGGCGGCGGATGCGCCAGGCCGCGCGGGGGCACTCCCCGCCGGCTTCTCGATGGCGGCGCGGAGATGCCGGGCCGGCCCTTCCCCGCCCACGCCTCACCGCCGCGCTGAGCCGCCGTCTCGATGGCAGCGCGGTGCACCAGCGCAATGCGCGCAGCCTTTCGTCATCGCCAACGCCGCCCGGGCGACCGATTCTTCGAGCCGGCCGGGTCGGGCTGCAGCCGCGTCAGATGAGGTGCTCGGTGCCGCCCGGCACCAGCGTGACCTCGCCGTCGATGTGCTGGACCGTGAAGAGGGTGCCGGGCGGGTAGGAGCCCAGCACCTCGGGCGGCAGCTGCACCGTGCCGTCGCCCGCGACCACCGCGAAGTCCTGGCCGTCGCGGCCCTCGGCGCCGACCCGGCCGTCGCGGATCGTGACCGCGCGGCCGAGGCGGGCGCCGACCTCGTTGTCGTGGGTGACGACGACGATCGTGGTCTGGCGTTCCTGGTTGACCGTCTCCATCGCCGCCAGCACCTCGTCGCGGCCGGCCGTGTCGAGGCGGCTTGTCGGCTCGTCGACCAGGAGCAGGCCGGGGCCGGTGGCGATGCCGACCGCGAGCGCGGCCCGCTGCCGGCCGCCCGGGGTGAGGTCGGAGAGCCGCTGCCGGCCCTGACCGGGCAGGCCGACGAGGTCGAGGATGCGGTCGGGGTCGTCGAGCGTGATGCCCCGGGTGTGCGCGGCCCGCCGCTGGGCGAGCCAGATGTTGCGGTGCAGCGACGCGTACGGAAGGAGATTGCGGGAAGCGCCCTGCAGGACCACCCCGATCTCGGTGCCGCGGAGGCGGGAGATCTCGGAGTCGGAGAGCTTGCCCATGTCGTAGGTGCCGATGTTGATGCGCCCGGCCGAGGGCCGCATCAGGCCGGCGAGCAGCGCGATCAGCGTGGATTTGCCCGACCCGGACGGCCCGACCAGGGCGATCGTCTCGCCTGGTGCGATCGACAGGTCGACGCCGGCCAGCGCGACCACGTCGCCCGCCTCGGCGCGGTAGATGTGCACGACGCGGCGGCACGCTACGGCAAGTCCGTTCATGGGCTCACGCTAGCGAAGATCCGGCTTCCGTGACGACCCGCCGAACGTGGGTTGTTCAGGGCGGTCCGGAAAACCCTCATCGGTCACCCAGCGGAGCGAACCTTCTTGTTTGCGTGACCGCCGGGCGAAGGGCAGACGACAATGTCCCGCCGGGGCCTTTTAGGGTGGGCACCGTGCGCGATATCGCCGTCTTCACCGGATCCGCCCATCCCGAACTGGCCACCGAGATCTGCGAACACCTCGGCGTCCCGCTCCTGCCGACCAAGACTTCCCGGTTCGCCAACGACTGCATCGAGGTGCAGCTGCAGGGCAACTGCCGGGAACGCGACGTCTTCCTGATCCAGCCGCTGGTGCCGCCGACCCAGGAGAACCTCGTCGAGCTGCTGTTCATGCTCGATGCCGCCCGTGGCGCCTCGGCCGGCCGGATCACCGTGGTCCTGCCGCATTACGCGTACGCCCGAAGCGACAAGAAGGACGCCCCGCGCATTTCGATCGGCGGCCGTCTCGTGGCCGACCTGCTCACCACCGCCGGCGCCGACCGGGTGCTGGCCATGACCCTGCACTCGCCGCAGGTGCACGGATTCTTCAGCATCCCGGTCGACCACCTGCACGCGCTGCGCGAACTGGCCCATCACTTCCGAGGCTACGACCTGGCCAACACCGTCGTGGTCGCTCCCGATCTGGGCTACGCCAAGGAGGCGGCGGCGTTCGCCCGGCTGCTCGGCGTGGAGGTCGCGGCGGGGGCGAAGCAGCGGTACGCCGATGACAAGGTCGTGATCAGCTCGGTGATCGGTGAGGTCACCGACCGTGACGTCATCGTGCTCGACGACGAGATCGCCAAGGGCAGCACGGTGTTCGAGCTGCTCGACCGGCTGCGCGAGCGCAATGTGCGCAGCGTTCGGGTCGCGTGCACGCACGGGCTGTTCTCGAACGACGCGATCGCCCGCCTGTCGGCCGAGAAGGACATCGAGGAGATCGTCTGCACGAACACGGTGCCGATTCCGTACGCCGACCGCACCGACAAGCTCACGATCCTGTCGGTGGCTCCGGCGCTCGCCGAGGCGATGCGCCGGATCCACAACGGCGAATCGGTGAGTGCCCTATTCGCCTGACTCGGCGATCGCCTTGATCGCGGCCAGCCGGCCGTCCCAGCGCCGGGCGGCCGCGGCCATCCACCGGGCCGTGGCGTCGAGTTGCTCGATGTGTACCGAATAGCGCATTTCCCGCCCGGCGCGCCGGCCGGTCACGAGGCCGGCGCGCTCCAGTACGCCGAGGTGCTTGACGATCGCCTGCCGGCTGACCGGCAGCCCCTCGGCGAGTGTGGTCGCGGTCGCGCCGTCACCGGCCGCGATGCGGTCCATCAGTTCCCACCGTGTCGGATCGGCGAGTGCCGACAGCACCTCGAGCTCGGTCGTCATTTCTCGGCGTGCTCCCGCAGGACGTTGACCATTTCGGTCCAGCCGCCCGCGTGGCTGTCGTAGCCGGCGGTCGCCTCGGCGTCGGCCGGGATCGAAAGACCGGCGAAGCCGGACTCGACCAGCCGCACCCGGGTGCCTTCGGCCTCCGGTTCGAGGAAGAACTGGACCAGCGTCGAATTATCCTCGGTGGCCTTCTCGGCCGGATAGGCGCTCGCCCAGCGGTACGCGAAGTGACGCGGCGGGTCGACGGTCACGATCAGCATCGGGAACGTCCCGTGCTGTCCGTGGTTGAGCGTCATGACGCCGCCCGGCCGCAGGTCGATCTCGGACGGGCCGCCCGGGCTGAACCATCCGTCGACCTCGGCCGGCTCGGTCAGCACCGCCCACACCCGCTCGGGCGTGGCTTTGACGAAGGTCTCCCGCTCGATCTTGTCCTGGCTCATGGATCCTCCCGTTGTCGATGTGCAACCTCACAGTTGCACATCGACCCGGTGAGACGCAACCTTACGGTTGCAGGTTCCTCAGGTTCTCGTGTACGCCGCCATAGCCGCGCAGCCCAGGAATGATCGACTTGGCGATGGCGGCGTGCATCGTGTAGTTGGGATCGCAGACGTTGCCCGGTGCGGCCGTGCCCGCCTGCGAGATCAGCTGGTAGGCGTCCAGCGTCTCCAGCCCGGTCAGCCCGGCCACCCAGGTGATCAGGTCGTGCTGGGAGATGCGGTAGGCGTCCTCGAGCGGCCGGGCCGCCCCGATCGAAATCAGCCGGTCGTCGGTCTCGACCCGCGGCCAGGGCGTCGGCGTGCCCTTGATCAGGTCGACCGCGACGGTCACGTTCATGGCCGTCTCGACCGCGACGCCGCAGACCTCGCCGTAACCCTGCCGGGCGTGCCCGTCGCCGAACGCGAACAGCGCGCCCGGCACGTTGACCCCCAGATAGACCGTGGTGCCGGGCCGGATCTCCGGGGTGTCGAGGTTGCCGCCGTGCGCGTCGGGGACGATCGTCGCCCGCGCCTCGCCGGCCGCCGGAGCCACCCCGACCGTGCCGAGCATCGGGTCCATCGGCAGGGTGAACGTGTGATCGCTGCGCCGGGCCCGGAACGTGATCGTGCCGGCCGGGATGTCGATGTCGTACTTCCAGACGCGCTCCTCCAGCGGCGGGTGCAGCATCGCCGTGGTGTGCGTCGTGGTCAGGGCCCCGAAGTGCGGGAACGTCGACGACATGCCCCAGTCGCGGGACGGCTCGATCGTACGGAAATGAAGGGCGAGGGTGTCGCCCGGCTCGGCCCCCGGGACGAAGAAGGGCCCGGTCACCGGGTTGAACGCGGGGCACACCGCGGACGGCAGGTCGCCGACCGTGCGCACCGCGCCGGCGAAGCAGTCCTGCGTGTTGGTGACCAGCACGCTGCCCGGCGGCACCTCGGCGACCGGCGGATGATCGCCGAACGTGTAGCGCAGCAGCTTCTCGTCCATCTCGTAGCGGATCATGCTTCTCCCTCTTCGTTCAGGCCGGACAACTCCGGCCTCCGGCCGGTCGAGTAGAGGACGATCAGCACGACGACACCGATCCCGAGCCAGATGAAGCCGAGTCGCTGGGCGGCCACGTTCGCGTTGATCACCACATAGGCCAGGATGGCGAATCCGATCAGCGGCAGCAGCAGATGCCGGATCCAGTCGCGGCTGTGCTTCCGGATGATGAAGTGCCAGAACACGGCGACGTGCAGCACCAGGAACGCGGTCAGCGCGCCGAAGTTGACCAGGCTCGACAGCAGCGAGATGCCGTCGTCGCGCCACGCCATCCACAGGCCGATCCCCAGCGAGAGCACCGCGGTCAGGGTCAGCGCGTTCGTCGGCACCCGGTTCTTGGCCGAGATCCGCGCGAGCAGCTTCGGCAGTTGCCCGTCCCGCGCCATCGCATAGAGCAGGCGCGACGTCGCCACCTGGGCGACCATCGAGTTGGCGACGCCCCAGGCGATCGCGGTGGCCACCGCGGTCAACGTGGCCAGCCATCCGCCGCCCGCGACGCGGGCGGCATCGTAGAAGGCGGTTCCGCCCGGGTCACCGTTGGCGATCAGGTCACTCGGATGGGGTACGAGCAGGGCCGCCAGCCAGGTCTGCGCGATGAACAGCAGACCGGCCACCCCGAGGGCCGCCGCCATCGCCCGGCCGATCTGGTTGGCGCCGCCGGTGTTCTCCTCGGCCAGCATGCTGATGCCGTCGAAGCCGAGGAAACTGAGGACCGCGATCGACACCGCGCCGAAGACGAGCGACCAGGTGAACGTGTCCGAGTTGTAGATCGGCGTCCACGACCAGCCGTGCCCCTTGCCGTCGGCGAGGGCGACGACCGCGACCACGATGAAGATGGCCAGCACGATCAACTCCCCGACCAGCATCACCCGCGTCATCAAAGCCGTGATCTTGATGCCCTGGTAGTTCACGACGGTGTTGAACAGGACGAAGATGACCAGCCACAGCCAGACCGGCAGGGCGCCGACCGTGGAGTGCATGGCGACCGCCGCGACCAGGTAGAGCAGGCTCGGCACGAGCACGTAGTCGAGCAGGATCGCCCAGCCGGCCAGGAACCCGACCGGCGTGGCGATGCCCCGGCCGGCGTAGTTGTAGACGCTGCCGGCGAGCGGGAACGCCCGCACCATCTGGGCGTACGAGGCGGCGGTGAACACCAGCGCGATCATCCCGACGACGTACGCCAGGGCCACCATCCCGCCGGCCCCTTGGAACACCGACCCGAAGATCCCCATTGGAGCGATCGGCACCATGAAGATGAGCCCGTAGAACACCAGATCGGCGAACCCGAGGCTCCGCCGCAACTCGGTCTGATAGCCGAACTGTGTCGTTGTTTTTTCGTCTTCCCCAGCCTGCATCCGTTGCCTCCCAGCATCGGGCAACCCATCGACGATCGTGATCTCATGCAACATCCGAGCGGCGGCAAAGTCGAGCCCTGCGCCCCGGTCCGCGAAGTTGTCACGGATGATCAGGCTTGTATCCATTAGAAGTCTGTGCTACACCTTCTAACGGATGTATTGCATCTGACACGTTAGAAGAGTGGGGGAAGCATGTCCACGACGCCGTCTGACCTCGCCGCCTCCCCGGCCGACGCGGGCTTTCACGCCGGTGAGCTGGCGGTCCAGCGGAAGGCGGGAGTCCGTGGGGAGGCGGCCCGGCTGGCCCGCATGCTGGAACCGGTGACCCTGTCCCGAGGCATCGCCGGGTTCCTCGCCGAGCGCACCTTCCTGGTCGTCACCGGCCGATCCGCATCCGGGCAGCTCTGGACCTCACCCCTGACCGGCCCGCCCGGCTTCCTCGAAGTCCGCTCCCCGGCCGAACTGGCCGTCCACGCCACGCCACCAGCCGGCGACCCGCTGCACGCGATGCCGGCCGGACAGAAGGTCGGGCTGACCGCCGTCGAGTTCGCCGCCCGGCGCCGGGTGCGGATCAACGGCCTCCTCACCGACTCCGGCGACGGCCTCGTGGTCGAGGTCGAGCAGGCCTTCGGCAACTGCCCGCAATACATCCAGCAGCGCCTGCTGGCCCCCGACGACGACGGCGCCGATCCGGCCGGCGGCGTCCGCCACGGCACCGAACTGGAGCCGGCCGACGTGGCCCTGATCCGCGCCGCCGACACCTTCCTCCTGGGCACGGTAAACCCCGAGCGAGGCGCCGACGCCTCCCACCGGGGCGGCGCCCCCGGCTTCGTCCGGGTCGACGACGATGGCCTGTGGTGGCCCGACTACCCGGGCAACAACCTCTTCAACAGCCTCGGCAACCTGGCCGTAGACCCCGAAGCGGCCCTGCTCTTCTTCGACTTCCCGTCCGGCCGCACCCTGCAGCTGTCCGGCACCGCCGAAACCAACTGGGCCGCCGCACCCCACCCGGGCGACACCGGCCGTATGGTCCGCTTCACCCCTCGCCGCCTCGTAGCCGGCCACCTCCTGCCGGCGCACGAAGTCGCCTTCCGTCCCTACCCCCACAACCCGCCCTTGACCGACGAATAACCTCGCGCCGCGCCCATCCCAACGGCCCCACCCACGCCGAGGTGGAAGGCAGACGGTCGCTGATCCAGCTCGGCCGGCATCTCGCCGCCCGCGTCGACGCGGCGCAGCGTACGCGGCCGGGTGCGGGCCGGGACCGGACGGCTATTCGCGGACCCAGACCGCCTCGCCGTCGACCAGGTGGAGTTCGCGGTCGCAGGCCGCGGCCGCCTCGGGGTCGTGGGTCGCGAAGACGACCGCGGCGCCGCGGTCGGACTCCGAGCGGAGGAGTTCGATCACCCGCTGGCGGTTCGCCGCGTCGAGTTCGCTGGTGATCTCGTCGGCGAGCAGGACATCGCCGCGCAGGGCGAGGCCGCGGGCGATCGCCGTGCGCTGCTGCTGGCCGCCGGAGAGCTCCTCGATCAGCTGGTTGGCCTGGCCGGAGAGGCCGAGCGGCTCGAGCGACTCGGCGGTGCGCCGGCGGGCGTCGGCCGGGGTGCCGCCGGTGGCGATCACCGCGACCGAGATGTTCTCCGCCGCCGTCAGGATCGCCGCCAGGCCGTTGTCCTGCGGGATCAGCACCACGCCGAGCGACACCGCGTGGTCGCGGTCGCCCAGTTTCGCGCCGTCGACCAGCACCTGGCCGGTGGCCGGGGTCAGCAGGCCGGCCATGGCGCTCAGCAGCGTGGTCTTGCCGGCACCGGACGTGCCGGTCACGGCCAGGATCTCCCCCGGCCGGGCCTCGACCGAAACCCCCCGGAGAACCGGCGGCCCGCCGTTGTAGGCGAAGTCGGCTCCGTCAACGGTCAGCGTCTTCACGCGTGCCTCTCTTTCCTGTTCACTCGACGGCGCAGATCTCGCCCGGTGGCCGCGGCCACGACGGCCAGGACCAGGAAGACCGCCACGGTCGTGCCGATCACGGTAAGGGCCCCGGGCCAGGACGGCAGAGGCAGGTCGGGCGGGTCGATGCCGGCCAGCGGCAGGGCCCACCCGGTCGCCAGCCAGGCGATCAGGGCGGTGACGAGTCCGACGACGGCGGCGATCGCGACCAGGATCGGGTAGGTCCACCCGGTGGCCCAGGCCAGCCGCCCCCGGCTCAGGCCCTGGCCGCGCAGCGCCGACAGGTCTTCGACCCGGCGGGCCCGGTCGACCGCCGCGGCGAGCACCAGCGCACCGGCACCGAGCAGCACCGACAGCGTGCCCGCCAGCACATAGAACCAGAGCGACAACGCCGGCCCCTGTTGCTCGAGCTGGCGCTGGACCTGCTCGGAGCGGGTGTCGCCGGTGATCGTCAGGCCCTGCGCGGACAGCCGGGCCAGGATGTCGGCGGGCGCGTGGCGGTTGAGCCAGACCTGGGGGGACAGGGACTGGCCGGCGTCGGTGGCGAGGCGGTCGGCCCATTCCAGGTCGACCAGGACCGCATGGGTTCCGGCCTGGGGCACCGCCGGCAGCCGGTCGATCAACTTGATCGGCGTCGGGCTGCCGCCCGCGCCGGTGATCGAGCCGGCCAGCGGTGCGGCACCGGAATATGCCGCAGGCAGCGGGAACGGCGCGTCGATCGGGTTGATCCAGGCCGCAAGCACGCCGGGTGCGTTCAGGCTGATCCGCAGCCCGGTCGGGTCGGCGGCGAGGGTGCCGTGCTGGGTCATCCGCCAGCGGGCCGGATCGGTGAGCGGACCGGTCGGGTCGGCCATGCTGAGCGAATTGACGACCAGCTGGCCGGCGACTTCGGCGTTCCCGGAAGCGGTCACGACCTCGATGCCGTTGAGCCGACAACCCTTCTGGCACGCGGCGACCCGCTGCACGTAACTGGACCGTCCATTGTGAATCTTGCCGAGCTGCACCAGGGAATCGCCGAGGCCGGTGGCCGACGACACCGCCACCTCGAGCCGGAGGTCCTTCGTGTCGTCGAAACCGCTGCCGGTGGCCACGACGGTGATGTCCTGTCCGGTGAAGGCCAGCGGCTCCGGCGCATCGGGACGCAGACGGCGTTCCACTTCGGACGCCGGCGGGCCGCCGGACGGCCAGTTGGCGACCGTGGCCAGGCGGGTCGAGTCGACGGCCAGGCCGGGCGGCTCGTTGTGGCCGATGCTGGGCAGCCGGACCACGGCCATCGCGTACCTGCCGTCCGGGTCGACGTTGCGGACCGCGGTCAGCAACTGGCTGCGGAAGACCGAACCGCCGACGTCGAGCACCCGGTCGGCGCCGACACCCAGCCCGGACTGCACCGCCCGGCCGCCGTTGGCCACGTCGATCGCGCAGGCGGAGTAGCCGGCCACCGCGACCGTCGCGACCAGCAGGGCGAAGAGCCGTTGCGCACCCGGGCGGCGGGAGAGCTGGAAAGCGGCCAGGGCCAGGCCGAGGTTGCCGCGGCCGAGCGCGTGCACGGCGTACCGGGTGACGGCCGGAAGCAGCAGTCGGGCCGCGACCACCGCGACGGCGAGAACCAGGAACGCGGGCGCCAGCAGGCTCACCCCGGTCAGCGTGCCGTCGGAGATCGCCAACTGGACCGTGGCCACGACCGCGAGCAGCACGACCATCGCCTCGACGGCCAGCGCGCGCGGGCCGGTGGCGGCGATCGCGTTGCGGCGCAACAGGGTCGCGACCGGGCTGAGCAACTGCCGGCGCTGGGCGAGGACGGCGGCGAGCAGGGCGGCGAGCGCGGCGAACGGCGCGTACCGCAGGGAGCCCCAGCCCGGTTCGACGCCGGCGCCCGGAAAACGGGCGTCGGCGATCAGGTTGACCAGCAGCTGCCCGGCCAGGCATCCGGCGGCCGCGCCGACCACCACCGAGGCGAGATTTTCGCCGGTCGCCAGCCACCAGCGGGTCCACCACCGGGAACCGCGCAGCGCGACCACGGCCAGTTCGGGCTGGCGGCCCTCGGTGCCGTAGCTGACGGCCAGAAAGATGCTGAAGCAGGCGAGCAGCACCAGCGGCACCGCCAGCACCGGCACCAGCAGGTGGGCGGCGGCCCGGCCGGCGTCGATCCGGTCGATCAGGGCCGGCATGCCGGTGGAGATCTGCAGCGCGGCGCCGAGCTGGATCGATTCCGAGTTGACCGTGGCCAGGCCGGCCCGCAGCTGGTCGAGGCGGTCGGGGTCGAGGGCCGCGGGTCCGGCCGTACCGTCGATGGCCTTGGCGGTGTCGCCGTGGTCCATCGTGTCCAGCGTGGCCGAGTTGGTGAAGACCGGCTCGCCCGGCCCGAGCCCGCGCACGGCGGTGAAGTAGCCGCGGGTTCCCCAGTACGTCTCGTCAGGCGCGCCCGGCCGGTACGTTCCGGCGATCACGAGCTTCATGGGCCGGCCGTCCGGGATGTAGCCCGCCCGACGCGGATCCTCGGTGTATTTGCCGGCCTGCATCGTCACGGACTGCCCGGCGGTCAGTTTCAGCCGCTGCGCGGTCGCCACCCCGATGATGATCTCGCCCTCGGCGACCGGGCAGCGGCCGGTGACCATGCGGACGTGCGAGCAGACGTCCTGGCGGAACACGAAGCGGTCGGCGTACTGGCGGCCCTTCTCGATGCCGATCGCCGGGAACTCGGCCGAGTAGGTGTAGGTGAATCCGGGCAGGTTGACCAGCACCGCGCCGACGTCGTTGAAGTCGAGCTGTCCCCCGGCGGCCTCTTCGTCCCGCTCGTTCTGCACCGAGGTGATCGCCAGGCCGCGCTCGCCCGGGGTGGCGGTGGCGATCTGCCCGGCCGCGATCGCCCGGTCGGCCGCGGCGAGATAGGCCGGCGAGGCGACGGCGGCGGCGACCGCGAAGAGGGCGAGCAGCGCGAGCGTGACCGCCTGACCGCGCCGCGACCAGATCATCTTGAGAACGAGCGAGATCATCGGCGTCCCTCCCGGAGCCGCCGCAGCAGCGGGAGCACGGAAAGCCAGCCGACCAGGCCGAGCACGACCAGAGCGACCAGCCCGGCCAGGAGGACCGCGACGGCGCTCAGCGGGGTGGGCGGGGCGAGGACGGCCCAGCCGTCGGTGAAGGGGGGCACGGACGTACGCGCGAGCGGCCGCGCCAGCACGGCCGCGAACAGTCCACCGGCCAGGCCGGCCAGTATCAGCCCGGCCGACCCGGCCCAGCTCGCCGCTCTCGCCGCCCGCCCGCCGAGCCCCTGCACCCTCAGCGCGGCCAGCTCGGCCAGCCGCGTACGCCGGTCGACCGCCCCGGCCACCGCGATGGTCGCCGCCGCGAGCAGCAGCCCGGTCGCCCCGGCGAGTAACACGAACCGGGCACCGGCCGAAGGCCCCTGCTGTCCGAGCCGGCCGGCCCGGGCCGCGACCGACTGGTCGTCCACGATGGACAATCCGTTCCGCTCGAGGGTGTCGATCAGACCGTGGCCGGTCCCGGCGGCCAGCCAGACCTGAAACCGGCCGGCGGCCGGGACGTCGCCGATGAGACGGCGCGACGCGTCGAGATCGACCAGCACGCCGTCGCTGCCGAGCACCGGCAGTGCCGGCGCGGTGCCGGCCACCCGCACCGGCGTCAGCCCGGCACCCAGCGACTGAAGGCTCGGCTCGGCGAACTCCCAGTCGTGCGGCGGAGGGCCGGCCAGGACGATCGGCAGCGGCAGTGCTTCGTCGACCGCCCAGACCTGATCGTCGGTGGCGGTGGAACCGCTCGGGTTCTCGTCGATCTCCATCCGCAGGGCACCGTGCGAGGCGTCGATGTCCATGGCGGCGCCGAACGTGCCGGCCCGCCAGCGGTCGATGTCGGCCAGGGAGTGCGCGTCGAGGACGGTCGCGTCGGGATTCCACTGGGCCAGGCCCCGCACCGTGACGGCGGTCGGGAAGGTGGCCGCCGAGGTGCGACCCTGCCGATCCGTCGGCGTGGTGACCTCCCAGCGCACGATGCGGCAGCCGGGCGCGGCCGAGCAACCGTTCAGCGGGGCGCTCAGCGTCTGGTCGCCCGGGCCGAGGACACCGAAGGAGACCCGGGTCGACGCGCCGGTGCCCTCGTGCTGGAGAACCAGCCACAGCACGGCGGGCGAGTCTCCGTCGTGCCCCACGCGTACGGTCAGGCGATCGCCGGTGACCGCCGGCAGCGACGCCGGGCCGGGATTGTCGGCGACCGCCGCCGGCAAGGCGGAGATGTCGCCGAATTCGGGCCGCCAGCGGGCGACCGCGGCGAGCCGCGAGCTGTCGACCGCGAGCACCGAAGGCGTGTGCGTGGTGTCGACAACGGCCGCCATCGCCTGTTTCCCCCGCGGGTCGGCCCGGCGGACCGCCTGTTCGAGGACCGTACGATTGGTCGCCTGCACCGTGAGCACCCGCGGCGCGCCCAGTTCGGCGGCACTGCGCACGGCCCGGTGCTCGCGGTCGGCGAGCCAGCCGCCGAGCGCGGTCGTGAACATCGCCACCACCACGACCACCAGCGCGAACACCCGGTCGGTGCCGGGCCGCCGCGAGACCTGGACGGCGGTGAGACCGAGCCGCAGCCGCCCGGACCGCACCGCCGCGCCACCGCCCCGATCGGCGATCCGGGCCAGCAGCCGGGCGAGCAGCAGAGCCACCGCCAGCGCGACGAGTGCGGGCGCGGCCACCGCGAGGCCGCCGGCCGCGTCGCCGGTGCGGGCCTGATAGACGCCCGCCACCGCGACCGCGAGCAGCAGCAGGTCGATCAGCCCCGACCTCCAGTCGCCGCGGCTCGACGTGATCTGACGCAGAAGCTCGACCACCGGCAGCCGCTGGGCCAGTGCCTCCAGCAGCGCCAGCACCAGCAGCCCGCCGACCAGCACGGCGGCCACCGCGGCGATCGACTGCACCAGCGCCGACCTCTGATCGGCCGAGTCGCGGACCGGGCCGGCCAGCACGCGGGCCGTCAGATAGCCGAGCGGCAGCCCGGCGATCGCCCCGGCCGTCAGGGGAATCAGGTGCTGGCCCCAGGCCAGGCGCAGCATCGCCAGCGGTGTGGCGCCGCGCAGCTTGAGCAGGGCGGCGTCGCCGCGCCGGTCACGGCGGGTGTAGCGGCCGGCCAGACCGATCGCGAACCAGGCCAGGATCAGCACCTGCACCAGCGAGACGGTGACCGACGTCTTGACCGCCGACCGGTCCTTGGCCACCGCGGTAAGCAGTTGCGCGGTGTTGTCGACCAGGTGCAGCTGGCTCTGACCGAGCCGGGCGTCGGCCACGTCGAGGGCCGCGGCCAGATCGTAGCCGCCGTCGCCGCGCAGCAGCGCGTCGGGCACCGGCATGTCGAACGTGACGGTCGGGTTGGCCAGCTCGGGTGCCGCGAACGTGTCGATCGGGGTGAAGGCCGGGTCGAGGCCGACCTGCGCGCGGAAGAGGGCGTTGCTCCAGTACGGCGATTCGGGCCCGGCCGGCGTGTAGACCGAGACGATCCGGAAGGTCAGAGGCGGACTGGTGATCGAGGACTCCTCGGTGACCCGGTCGCCCGCCCGCAGCCCCAGCCGCTGACTCGCCGCCGCACTGATCGAGACCTCGAGCGGCTTGGCCGGGCACGGCCCCGCAAGCTGGACGTGGTCGCAGAAGTGGTCGCGAAACGCCACCGGCATCGCGTCGTTCTGGGAGCCACGGTTGACGCTCATCGCCACCACCAGGCCGTTTTCCGCCGAGGCGGCGGGCAGCGGAAGCATGTCGCGCACCTGGCCGGCGAACTGGCCGACGGTCGCCCGCGGGTCGCCGTTGATGTGGGTGATCTGCCGGATCGACACCGAACGCTGGTCGGCGGGTGCCGCGGCGACGTCGGCCGCGGCGGCCGACGTCTGGCTCGCGAACGCGAACCAGGGCCCGGCCGCGGAAACCGCGGCGGCCAGGGCGGTGAGGATCAGCACCGTCAGAACCTGCGCGGTACGGGTTCGCACGGCTCCAACAATGAGCGCCAACATCATCCGGCAGGGTAGCGGATCAGATGCTCAGAGCCAGCCCCGTTTCTTGAGGAACCAATAGAGACCGCCGGCCGAAATCACGAGCAGCACCGAGCTGTAGGCGAAGCCCCACACCTTCTCGTAGCCCGGATAGGGCAGATTCTGGCCGAAATAGCCGGTGAGCGCGGTCGGCACCGCGATGATCGCGGCCCAGGCGGCGAGCTTGCGGGTGATGTCGTTGAGCACGTTGCTCTGCTCGGTCAGATCGGCCTGCAGCAGCCCCTCGATGCGGTCGCGCAGATGCTCGACCTCGTCGACGGTGTGCATCGCGTGGTCCTCGACGTCGCGGTAGTAGGGCCGCAGCCCGTCGTCGACCAGCCCGAGGTCGGCCCGCATCGCCCGGCCGACCAGCTCCGGCATCGGCGCGACCGCCCGGCGCAGCGCGGCCACCGTCTTGCGCAACGCGATCGCGTGCCGTCGCACCGGGCGCGGCGCGCCGCCCTCCTCGAGCAACTGGTCCTCGGTGCCGTCCATGGCGCCGTCGAGCCGCTGGGCGGCCGAGAAATGCCCGTCCACCACCACATCGAGCAGCCCGTAGAGCAGAAAGGCAACGCCGCCTTTGGCGGCCAGGGAGGCGTCGGTATCCCATCTTTGAACGAACCGCGAGGTGTCGCTCGGGCTTTTCCGTACGGTGATGAGCGCGCGATCGGTCACGAACGCACTCACCTCGGTCTTGCCGAACTGCGAGGCGTCGGTGGCGATGTCGACGGCGTACACGTTGAGGAACAGATGGCCCGGGTAACGCTCGAGCTTGGGACGCTCGTGGTCCTGCACCGCGTCCTCGATCGCCAGCGGGTGCAGCCGGAAGTCGGCGGCCACCGCCTGCAGGTCGGCCGTGTCGGGATCGAACAGGTCGAGCCAGAGCACCGCCTCGGGATGCTCGTGGAGCAGACCCGGCGCCTCGCCGGCCGTGAAGCCCTCGGCGATCATCTTGCCGTTCTCGTACAGCCGGGCCGCACCCTGGTTGGAGGTCACGTTCACCACTATGCCCCGCCGATCGGCCCCGAAAAACGGCGCCCGACCTAGGATGAACCGTGGCTTGGCTCAATCACCTGCTGACGTCGTTCTACGACGCGAAGTGGCAGGTCACCAGCGATCAGGCGATCTACTACCGGGAGATCGTCGGAAACGGCTTCGGGCTGGGGTCGGCGCTGTTCGGCCTGCGCCGCAACGCGTGGGCGTGGCCGGTCGGCAACGTGCTGCTGTTCACGGTCTTCATGGGGAAGGCGGTCGGATACGACGCAGCGTCGGTTCGGGCCTGAGGGGGGTTCGTCGTTGTCCGGCGACCGCCGGAGCAGACCCCGTTCCCACGGACATCACCGATGACGTTGTCCGTGAAGTCGCGCTGCCGACCGGGTTGGTCGACAACAAGGTGTGCGCGATCGATGAGATCTGGTCGGGGTTGCGGCTGGTCATTCGCCGCGGAAATCGCATGGCGGCGCAGTAACACGTTCGTCCGGTCCTCCGTAGCTCATGCTGCGGTGCTAGCAACGTAGCGGGTGCGGGTGTTGTGGATCAGGCGGACCCGCGGATGGTGAGTTCCACGGGCATGTGGACGCCGGACGGTTCGTCGCGGTCGATGCGGCGCAGCAGTTGCCTGGTCAGTTGATCGGCGTAGCGCTGCCAGGGGATGCGTAGGTCGTCGGCTGCGGCCGGGTTCCGGTGGCGACAACCGCGTCGTCGTATCCGGCAACAGTGACATCCTCAGGAACGCGGTGCCCGGCTCGTTCGAGCGTGGCCAGGGCACCGGCGGCCATCATGTCGGAGGCGGCGAAGGTCGCGTCGAGATCCGGCGCCTGACGTAGCAGCCGTTCCGTGGCGGC